>NZ_RZST01000283.1:0-7946 GCF_003997575.1 Mesorhizobium sp. M1A.F.Ca.IN.022.07.1.1 | reverse complement strand
GACCAACCTCTTCATTGTAGAGGCCAAAACGTTCACGGCCGAACAGAATTCCGGTGCGCAGCCCCGCCTGCTCGCGGGCCCGGAGCGCCCTGCCCGCATCCACCGGACCGCGCACCGGCTTGAAGCCGTCACGCTCGCGGGCGGTGGTGGCGAAGACGAAGTTGAGGTCGGCCACTGCCGAGGCAAGGTCGTCGAACACCGTTGTCGCATCGATGACGTGGTCGGCGCGGCTGGCGGCGGCGCGCGCCTTCTCGCTCGGCCAGCCGTCGCGCGGATTGACCAGGCGCAGCTCAGAAAGGCCGAAATTCGCCATGGCGCGCGCGACCATGCCGATATTCTCGCCGAGTTGCGGCTCGACAAGGATGATCGCCGGTCCGGCGGTCTTGGCGGTGTCGTTTGCGGCTGGCATGGCTCTCCGTACATGAGGTTTGCGGCGTTTCGGCGTCCCCTGCCACATCCGGGCCTGAAAATGAAGCATTCACAAGCGCGACACCGGTCTGCGATCGGCTGATCGCGGTTTGCGCGCTCAAAAAGGCTTTGATATACGCTGCCCAACCTCGGCCGAAGCCACGGGCAAGGCCGTTCAGATCCCCAGCAACGAGGCATTTTTCCATGGCGAAGATCAAGGTGGCGAACCCGGTCGTCGAGCTCGACGGCGACGAGATGACCCGCATCATCTGGCAGTTCATCAAGGACAAGCTGATCCACCCCTATCTCGACATCAAGCTGGACTATTTCGATCTAGGGATCGAGAACCGGGACGCCACCAATGACCAGGTGACCGTCGACTCGGCCAACGCCATCAAGAAATACGGCGTCGGCGTGAAATGCGCGACGATCACGCCCGACGAGCAGCGCGTCGAGGAATTCAAGCTGAAGAAAATGTGGAAGTCGCCCAACGGCACCATCCGCAACATCCTCGGCGGCACCATCTTTCGCGAGCCGATCATCATGAAGAACGTGCCGCGCCTGGTGCCCGGCTGGACCAAGCCGATCGTCGTCGGCCGTCACGCCTTCGGCGACCAATACCGCGCCACCGACTTCCGCTTCCCGGGCAAGGGGAAGCTGACAATCAAATTCGTCGGCGAGGACGGCCAGGTGATCGAGCATGACGTCTTCGATGCGCCGGGCGCCGGCGTCGCCATGGCCATGTACAATCTCGACGAGTCGATCCGCGAATTCGCTCGCGCCTCGCTGAACTATGGCCTGCTGCGCAACTTCCCGGTCTATCTCTCGACCAAGAATACGATTCTCAAAGCCTATGACGGCCGCTTCAAGGACATCTTCCAGGAGGTCTACGAGAAGGAATTCGAGGCCGAGTTCAAGGCGAGAAAACTTTGGTACGAGCACCGCCTGATCGACGACATGGTCGCCTCCAGCCTGAAATGGTCGGGCGGCTATGTCTGGGCCTGCAAGAATTATGACGGCGACGTGCAATCCGACACCGTGGCGCAGGGCTTCGGCTCGCTCGGCCTGATGACCTCGGTGCTGATGACGCCGGACGGCAAGACCGTGGAAGCGGAAGCCGCCCACGGCACCGTTACCCGCCACTACCGCCAGCATCAGAAGGGCGAGGAAACCTCGACCAACTCGATCGCCTCGATCTTCGCCTGGACGCGTGGCTTGGCCCACCGCGCCAAGCTCGACGGCAATGCCGAGCTCAAGCGCTTTGCCGAGACGCTGGAAAAGGTCTGCATCCAGACCGTCGAGGGCGGCTTCATGACCAAGGACCTGTCGCTGCTGATCGGCCCCGACCAGCCCTGGCTGTCGACCACCGGCTTTCTCGACAAGATCGACGAGAACCTGCAGAAGGCGATGGGGTAAGAAGTGCCGAGCCTTGTTGCCAGCGAAAGGGTCCGCCTTTGCGCTGGCAACAATGCCGACCTCTGCCAGGCTATTTTCAAGCTGCACGGGCTAAGCGGCCGGAGGAGCCGCTCCGTCTGGTCCAGCGATGAGCAAGCACCTCCTTACTACCCCAATGCCGCCACTCTGGATGCCGATGCCGTACCGATCCAACTTGCAGAAATAGCCAGACTGACATCTGTTCTTGCCACCAGCTTTTCGGTCAAGGATTGCTTCTGCCGTCTGGATCTCCGACCGCTCGGGTTCAGCCAACTCTTCGAAGCAAGCTGGATCTGGATGGACCTAAGGCGTCCAACGACGACCCCCTCCGGTTGGGAACGTGTTGGGGACGCAGCCAGCTTGGAGATGTGGGAACTTGCCTGGGCGGATGGCGCAGGTTCCTCCAGCGGCCGTGTCTTTCCGACCGCAGTTCTGGCCGACCCCGCCATCGCCATCCTTGGCCGACGGACGGCCGACGGCTTCACCGCCGGCTGCATAGCCAATAGATCCGAGCTCGTGATCGGGTTGTCAAATGTCTTTGCCACGGATGGCAATCCGACCTATCGAGATGCTGTGCGAGCCGCAGCCAATACGTTTGCTGAAGGTCGCGCGCTAGTCGGGTATGAACGCGGCGGCGGGCTGGATGATGCACTGGACTGCGGCTTTCAGACCACCGGCACGCTGCGCGTCTGGATACGGGACAGCCAAGCCAAAGAGGACTGAAGTGGCAAAGCCTCTTCTCTACGGCGCCCACTACAGCGTCTATGTCCGCATCGCGCGAATGGCGCTCAATCAAAAGGGCGTCGACTACGAGCTCGTCCCTCTCGACATCTTCACGGCCGAAAGGGCGTCAATTATCGGCTATTTCCTCAAGGTCGCCGAAGGGCGAAAACTGCTTGCCCGCTTTCCAGACTTGCAGGACCGGTGGCATCGCATCGTCAGGCGGGCAAGCTTCTCCAATGCATGAGCTTTCCGGTCGCGAAGCGCTGACCACAGCCAGGATAGTCCGGGTCAACCACGCAGGCGAGTTTGGAGCGATCAGGATCTATTCAGCGCAAATCTTTGTCGCCCGGCACTTTTGGCGCGATTGCGTGCCGTCTTTGTCGGAGATGCTTGGACACGAGCGCCAGCATTGCGCCGCCTTCCGTGCCGCCATGCCAATGCGAAACTCGCGTCCATGTCGCGTCATGCAGTTCTGGAGCTGGGGCGGCTGGCTGTTGGGCTTTCTCACCGCCCTGCTCGGCCCACAAGGCATCTGGGCATGCACCGCCGCTGTCGAAGCGACCGTGCACCGCCATCTTGGCGACCAGCTCTACTATCTAGCCGGGCGCGATCCCGGACTGCACGCCATCATCCTGTCGATCCGCGAGGAAGAGCTGGCCCATCTGCGTCACGCCGAGGAGCACCTGCTGGCACCAGGCCCGCTGCTTCTCCTCCTGCTCGCGGCGATCGCCGTCGCCACGGATTGCCTCATCTGGCTGTCCACCTGGGGCGACTCTGTCAGAATGGCGCGCGCCCTGAAAGCGGCAAAGCCTTCCTGACACAGGAACACTAAGCGGCTTCGAGCGCCGCCTTTACCGCCGCGATGGCGTCGTCCGCCTTGGAGGCGTCGGGGCCGCCGGCTTGCGCCATATCGGGACGCCCGCCGCCGCCCTGCCCGCCAAGCGCGGCGGACGCAACACGGACGAGATCGACAGCGCTGAAGCGGCCGGTCAGGTCGTCAGTGACGCCGACCACCACGCTCGCCTTGTTGTCCTCGCCGGCACCGATAAAGACGACCACGCCGGAGCCCAGCGTCTTCTTGCCGGCATCGGCAAGCGGCTTCAGGTCCTTCGGCGCGACACCGCTGACCGCCTTCCCGAGGAAGCCGACACCCGCAACCGTCTCGTTGGTGGCCGGAGCATCGGCAACGGCCGCGCCGCCGCCAAGGGCCAGTTTCTTGCGCGCCTCGGCGAGCTCCTTCTCGAGTTTCTTGCGCTCCTCGAGCAAAGTCTCGACGCGCGCCGGAACGTCGGCCGGCGAGATCCTCAAGGTCGCCGCGGCTGCCTTCAGCCGCTTGTCCTGCTCGTCGAGATGCCTGCGCGCCGCCTCGCCGGTCAGCGCCTCGATGCGGCGCACGCCGGCGGCGACCGCGCTGTCCGACAGGATGCGCACAAGGCCGATATCGCCGGTCGACCTGACATGCGTGCCGCCGCAGAGCTCGACCGAATAGGGACGGTTGGCCTTGGCGCCGTGCAGGCCGGTGCCCATCGAAACGACGCGCACCTCGTCGCCGTATTTCTCGCCGAACAGCGCCATCGCGCCCTCGGCAATAGCATCGTCCACCGACATCAGCCGCGTCGTCACCGGACTGTTCTGCACGACGATCTCGTTGGCCATGCGCTCGACATCCTCGAGCTCCTCGGCCGAGATCGGCTTGTTGTGCGAGATGTCGAAGCGGAGGCGATCAGGCGCGACCAGCGAACCCTTCTGAGCGACATGGGTGCCCAGCACCTCACGCAGCGCCTCGTGGATGAGATGCGTCGCGGAGTGATTGGCGCGCAGCTTCGAACGGCGCGCGTGATCGACCTTTAGCTCCACGGCAGCGCCGGTCTTGATCGTACCGCGCGTCACCTTGCCCAAATGCACGAAAAGCCCGTCGGCCTTCTTTTGCGTGTCGGTGACCTCGATCGAGAAGCCGTCGCCGGAAATCATGCCGCTATCGCCCATCTGACCACCGGATTCGCCATAGAACGGCGTCTGGTTGACGACGACGGCAACCGCGTCGCCCTGCCCCGCGCTGTCGACGATCTTGCCATCCTTGACCAAGGCCTGGATCAGGCCTTCCGCCTCTTCCGTCTCGTAACCGAGGAAATCGGTGGCGCCGGTCTGCTCGCGCACCGGGAACCAGACCGTCTCGGTCGCCGCTTCGCCCGACCCCGCCCAGTGCGCGCGCGCTTCCGCCTTCTGCCGCTCCATCGCAGCGGTGAAGCCGGCAAGATCGACCGAGATGTCGCGTTGGCGCAGCGCATCCTGCGTCAGGTCGAGCGGGAAGCCATAGGTGTCGTAGAGCTTGAAGGCCGTCTCGCCATCCAGCATGTCGCCGGCGTGCAGCTGTTCCGTCGCCTCCGAAAGCAGGCCGAGACCGCGGACCAGCGTCTTGCGGAAGCGCGTCTCCTCGAGCTTCAGCGTCTCGGTTATCAGCGCTTCGCCACGCACCAGTTCCGGATAGGCCTGGCCCATCTCGCGTACCAGCGCCGGCACCAGCTTCCACATCAGGGGCTCCTTGGCGCCGAGCAGTTGCGCATGGCGCATGGCACGACGCATGATGCGACGCAGCACATAGCCGCGGCCTTCATTGGAGGGCAGCACGCCGTCGGCCACCAGGAAGGATGACGAGCGCAAATGATCCGCGATCACGCGGAAAGATGCTGCATTCTCCTGGTTGTGACCGTGCCCGAGCGCCGAGCATGCCGCATCGATCAAATGCCGGAACAGGTCGGTCTCAAAGACGCTCTCCACTCCCTGAAGGATCGAAGCCATGCGCTCCAGGCCCATGCCGGTGTCGATCGACGGGCGCGGCAGGTCGATGCGCTCGTCTTTCGTCACCTGCTCATATTGCATGAACACCAGGTTCCAGAATTCGAGGAACCGGTCGCCGTCCTCTTCCGGGCTGCCGGGCGGACCGCCCCAGATATGCTCGCCGCGATCGATGAATATCTCCGAGCACGGACCACAGGGACCGGTGTCGCCCATCGCCCAGAAATTGTCAGAGGTCGGAATGCGGATGATGCGATCGTCCGAGAAGTCGGCGATCTTCTTCCAATAGCCGGCCGCCTCGTCGTCTGTGTGATAGACGGTGACCAGAAGCTTGTCCTTCGGCAGGCCGAATTCCTTGGTGATCAGGTTCCAGGCAAGCTCGATCGCGCGCTCCTTGAAATAATCGCCGAACGAGAAATTGCCGAGCATCTCGAAAAAGGTGAGATGGCGCGCGGTGTAGCCGACATTGTCGAGATCGTTGTGCTTGCCGCCGGCGCGCACGCTCTTCTGCGCGGTCGCGGCGCGCGAATAGGACCGCTTCTCCAGGCCGGTGAACACGTTCTTGAATTGCACCATGCCGGCGTTGGTGAACATCAGCGTCGGATCGTTGCGCGGCACCAGCGGGCTGGAGGCAACGATCTCATGACCCTCCTTGCGGAAGTAGTCGAGGAATGTCGACCGGATCTCGTTCACGCCACTCATGGATACTGCCTTTTCGCGAAAACCGCCGGCCAGGCCGGCGGCAAATGGGCTTTCGTGTGTCAGAAGATAGATTGGCCTTTTAGCCGTAGCTCTTGACCCTGTCCAGAAACACGGAACCAAGGCCAATCCTCCGGCTGGGCGGCCTGTGCCCTCGCCCCCAAACGTAAACCGCCGGCACGAAGGCCGGCGGTTCGAACGCAGTACTAGGGAACTCGATTACATCAGCTTTAGATAATGGATCCGGATTATGGCCGAACTCCGGCAGTGCCTACATCGCGCCAGCCTCGTCTTCGAAGCTGTCGTCACCACCGCCTTCGGAGCCGCCGTTCTCGAGGAATTTTTCGGCGATCAGCCCGGCATTCTGCCTCAGCGCCAGCTCGATCTCGCGCGCCGTGTCCGGATTGTCGCGCAGGAAAAGCTTGGCGTTCTCACGGCCCTGACCGAGACGCTGCGAATTGTAGGAGAACCAGGCGCCCGACTTCTCGACCACGCCGGCCTTGACCCCGAGATCGACGAGCTCGCCGGTCTTCGACACGCCCTCGCCATACATGATGTCGAACTCGACCACCTTGAAGGGCGGAGCCAGCTTGTTCTTCACCACCTTGACGCGGGTCTGGTTGCCGACCACTTCGTCGCGATCCTTGACCGAGCCGATGCGGCGGATGTCGAGGCGCACCGAGGCGTAGAATTTCAGCGCGTTGCCGCCGGTCGTGGTTTCCGGCGAGCCGAACATGACGCCGATCTTCATACGGATCTGGTTGATGAAGATGACCATGGTGTTGGAGCGCGAGATTGACGCGGTCAGCTTGCGCAGCGCCTGGCTCATCAAGCGGGCCTGCAGGCCGGGCAGCGCGTCGCCCATCTCGCCCTCGATTTCGGCGCGCGGCGTCAGCGCCGCCACCGAATCGACCACCAGAACGTCGATTGCGCCGGAGCGCACCAGCGTGTCGCAGATCTCCAGCGCCTGCTCACCCGTGTCGGGCTGCGAGATCAGGAGGTTTTCGAGGTCCACGCCGAGCTTGCGGGCATAGACCGGATCGAGCGCGTGCTCGGCATCGACGAAGGCGCAGATACCGCCCTTCTTCTGGGCTTCCGCAACCGTGTGCAGCGCCAGCGTCGTCTTGCCCGAGCTTTCCGGCCCGTAGATTTCGATGATGCGGCCGCGCGGCAGCCCGCCAACGCCGAGCGCGATGTCCAGCCCGAGCGATCCCGTCGGCACGGTTTCGATCTCGACCACCTGCTCATTGGCGCCGAGCCGCATGATCGAGCCCTTGCCGAAAGCGCGCTCGATTTGCGACAGCGCCGCATCCAGAGCCTTTGATTTGTCCACTGCCTTATCCTCTACAAGCCGCAAACTATTCTGAGCCATGATACATCACCCCTTGGTCGTCAATGAAGGCCGGACAATCCGTGATCCCTGCCAGTTTGTACCTTTTTTGTTCTCATCTGGCAAGAGGCAGCAAATGACTGGAAAACAAACAATATCTGGATTTGTTCTATTTTTGTCTCACTAGAGATGGCGTGAACCAGTGCTGCTGATCCAAGCGAGATCTCGTTATCCGGGCGGCCCGAATCGCGACCCGATTGCGGGGCGATGCGCGGAAACCTAGTGTGCGCACGCAAACAATCAACGAGGTCACCTCCGCGGCATGCCGACATCCCCAAACATCCTGGCGCTGGGCGGCGCCCATATCGACCGGCGCGGCCAGGTCTCGGGCCCTTACGTGCCCGCCGCATCCAATCCCGGCATCATGCGCGAGGATGTCGGCGGCGGCGTCTTCAACGCGCTGCGCAGCATTGTGAAGCGCGGCGTCTCGGCCTCGCTGCTTTCGGTGCGCGGCGGCGATGCGGCGGGGGAGACCGTCGCATCGGGGGTCGACGAG
>NZ_RZST01000282.1:0-7955 GCF_003997575.1 Mesorhizobium sp. M1A.F.Ca.IN.022.07.1.1 | reverse complement strand
ATGAACAGGGTGCGCGCCGGAGGCTCTTCAAGATTCTTGAGCAAGGCATTGGCGGCATTGGTGTTCATGTCGTCGGCCGGATCGACGATGACGACGCGGTAGCTGCCGTCATGCGAGGTCATCGACAGGAGGCGGCTGACCTTGCGTATCTCGTCGACGGTTAGCACCGTCTTGAAGCTTTTGGTCTTGTCGTTGGCCGGACGGGTGAGATGCAGCACCGAAGGATGCGCGCCGGTAGCGATCTGGCGAAACAGCGACGAGGCCGGATCTGGAACGGCCAGCGCTTCGGGCGCAGCCGCAAAATTGGGATGTCTGAGAAGGTGGTGCGCCAGGTGGAAGGCGAGCGTGGCCTTGCCGATGCCGTGCGGCCCGGCGAGGATTAGCGCATGCGGCAGCTTGCCGGCGCGGTAAGCGGTGGCAAGCATGCCCGCCGTCTGCACGTGGCCGATCAGTCGCGACGTTTCCGACGGCTCGGGAACGCCGTCAAGCGTGTCGTGCTGTTCGGGGGCGATGCGTTCGAAGATCATGCCGGCGCCGTCTGCTTCCTTTGCACCGGCATCCGCTTTTCCAGCACCGCGAACACGGCCGCGGTGACGACGTTTTCCACCGTTTCGGGATCGGCCGACGCATCGATCACAATGCAGCGGTCCGGCTCCGCCTCGGCGATCGCCAGGAAAGCCTCCCGCCGGCGCTGGTGGATGGCCAAAGTCTCCTTCTCGAAGCGATCGGCGCTGTCGCCGGCGCCGCGCCGTGCCGCCGCGCGCTTCAGACCTTCGGCCGGATCGATGTCGAAGATCAGCGTCATGTCGGGGACCATGCCGTTGATGGCGACCGCCTCCAGCGCTTCCATGAAATCCGGATCGAGCCCGCCGGTGACGCCCTGATAGACGCGCGAGGAATCGATGAAACGGTCGCAAAGCACGATCGTGCCGCGCTCGACCGCCGGCCGGATCACTTGCTCGACATGGTCGGAGCGTGCGGCGGCGAAGAGGATCGCCTCCATCTTCGGGCCGAAGGGCTCGGCGGCCCCGGACAGAAGCACATGTCTCACCGCCTCGGCGCCCGGCGAGCCGCCTGGCTCGCGTGTCACCAGAACCTCGTATTTCTTGGCGCGCATGCGCCGTGCCAGCCGCTCGATCTGCGTCGACTTGCCGGCTCCTTCGCCGCCTTCGAAGGTGATGAAAAATCCGCTCGCCAATCGTGAATGCCTTCGCCCGTGCTGGCCGCTGTCATAGCTCCCGTCCGGCAAAAGGTCCACGAGCCTGCCCGATCACAAATGTTTCTGACGCAGCCAGCCGACAGCCAGTTCCTTGGCGGCGTCAAGCGCACGCTGCGGCAACGTCCCGACCTTCACCGCCTCGGCGGCGAAAAGCGGCGTTCGCTGGCTGAGCGTGTCGCCTATCCAAACGCGCAGCTCCCCGACCGGTTGCCCCTCCTCCACCGGCGCCGCCACCGGACCGTCATAGACAATTCTGGCGGTCAGCTTGTCGCGGTTGGTTATCGGCAGAAAGATGTCCACCGGGCCCTTGGCTTTCAAGGCCACGCCGGATTTGGCGCCGCCGAACACTTCGGCTTCGCCGACGACCTCGTCCTTGGCGAAGATCTCCGTCTTCTGGAAGGAGCGCGACCCCCAGTCTAGCAGCTTGCGCGCCTCCTCGGAGCGTTCCCGGTCGCTCGCCAGACCGCTCAGCGCCGCGATCACCCGAATGCCGTTGTGGCTGACCGTGCCGACAATGCCGAAGCCGGCGGACTCGCTCGCCCCGGCCACGAAGCCGTCGGCATCGATGCCCATGGCCAAAAGCGGATTGCGGTTCCGCTGGGAGATCTTGTTCCAGGTGAAGTCGGGCTGGCCGTAGTAGTGGAAGAACTCCGGATAGTCGCGCCAGATGTGCAGTGCCAGCATCGTGAGCTCCCGCACTGTCGTCTGCTGGCCATCTGCCGGCAGCCCGGTCGAATTGACGAAGGTCGATTTCGAGAGACCAAGCTCGCGGGCACGCTCCGTCATCTGCGCGGCGAAATTCGCCTCCGAGCCTGCCATGCCTTCGGCAAGCACGATGCAGCCGTCATTGGCGGCCTGCACGGTCACGCCCTGGATCAGATCCTCGACACGGACCGCCGATTTGAGCTTGGCAAACATCGTCGAGGTGCCCGACGGCGCGCCGCCGGTGCGCCAGGCGTTTTCGCTGACCACGAAAGTATCGTCGAGCGTGATCCGCTTCGATTTGATGGCGTTGAAGACCACCTCCATCGTCATCAGCTTGGCCATCGAAGCCGGCGGGATCGGCTTGTCGGCATCCTTGGCGAAAAGCACCGTGCCGGTGTCGGCGTCGATCATGAAGGCCTGGGCCGCCTTGGTCTCGAAAAGCTGCGCACCGGCCGGGGCTGCCCAAAGCAGTATCAGCGCCAGGCCTAGTAATCCGGCGAAAGGCTGAAAGATGCGGAACTGCATGAAATATCGACCCATTTAGCCGTGCTGGCGTCGATAAGTTATCAGGGTTCTTTCCGCCGGATCAACGGCGCGCGCGAAATTGATCAGTTTCGCACAACCAATGCGTCCGGCGCGCCGTGCGACCAGGCCGCCTGCAGCAGGTCGTCGATGCTGCTATGGCCATCCGGATAGAGGTTGACCGCGTACCAGTCGTTGCCGTCGAGCTCGGTGCGCTGGATTTCAGTCCTGCCGAACGGCTCGAGCGCCGCCGCCACGCGGTTTGCCTGCGCCGCATTGTCAAAGGAGCCGGCGGCCACATAATCGGAGGCCGGCGTCTGTTCCTGGCCGTTCGACTTCTTCCACGACTGCAGGATGTCGGCCGGCGACATGCCGCTGCCGTCGAGGGCGGCAAAGACGTCGGCGCTATTGACGCGCTCATCCGCGTAGGACAGCGACGCCATGGCAAAGGGCGAGTTCGGCGGCAGCCTGAACTGCGGCCGCTCCGGCACGATCGGCCCGAAATCCGGCAGCACGACTTCGCTGGCGCCCTGCGCCTGCCTTGACATCGCCGGTTGCGCGGCAGGCTGCTCCGACAGACCCGACTGCGTGGCAAAAGCCTGCCCAGAACTGGTCAGCTGGCCGGGGAACGGCACGGCCGCTGGAGGTGCATCGCTCATCGACAGGCTGGGCGACGGGCCGTTCATGGCCACCATCACGCCCGTCGGCAGGCCGTCGGACGGATCGGGCCGCCTGCTGCCGGGACGGTAGGAAGCCATCAGATACTGGTCGTCATTGCCGTCGAGAGGCGCCCGGCCGACATATTCGACCTTCACCCTTGCCGTGCCGACCTTGCCATAGTCGAGCATTTGCGCGGCACGTTCCGAGACGTCGATGATGCGGCCCTCGTGATATGGGCCGCGGTCGTTGACGCGGACGATAATCGAACTGCCGGTCTCGAGATTAGTGACGCGTGCATAGCTCGGCAGCGGCATTGTCGGGTGCGCCGCCGTCAGTTGCATCGTGTCATAGACTTCGCCATTGGCGGTCAGCCGGCCGTGGAAGGCATCGCCATACCAGGAAGCCAGGCCAACCTTGGCGTACTTCTTATCTTCCTTGGGATAGTACCACCTGCCGCGCACCTGGTACGGCTTGCCGAGCTGGTCGCGGCCGCCGCCGCGCCGCATGAAGGCAACGCGCGGGCTCGCCTTCACGCCATATTCGGACTCGGCGAAATATTCCTTGGAGCGCGGCCGCTTGTCGACCATGCCTTTCGGTTGCGGCGTCGACGTACAGCCGGCAAGCAGCACCGCCGAGAGGGCGCACAGCACGAAGGCAGGAGCGCGACGAAGACGCGGGCGCGCCGAGGTCTGCATGTTTTCGATTGTCCCCTACAGTCTCGCCGCCATCAATCGGAGCCAAGCGCCCCGAACGCAGCAACACCTTGATCCCCAATCTCTTTGTGCACAGGAAATGTTTATCACGATGTTAATCGATTATGGCCGGAACCGGGCGAGATTATGGCGGGGAAAAAACTGCCATCGAGGGTGAGCATTGCGTGGGATGAGCGCCGGATGGAGGGGCAGCTTTTTGGAGGGGGACTTCCATTTCCAACCGGCGCTCACAGCGCTGGAATTGCCCGCGCCAACCAGGAGTTTAGCATGGGCGTCCGCAAGGCCTGCCTAGATCGAACGGATGAACTCGGTTCATCCATATGCGCAACGTTTCACGGCCAAGTTCGAGATGCTTTCGCGCGTTGCCGTCGGGCTGGACAAGAAGACGCCCACCACGTTCTCCGTAGCGGGCGCTAGTTCGGGAGGAAGTGAGAGACGCTTGCGGTCTGGGTCGTCCCCTTGCCCGCTAAGGACGGTACGCCTCGTTTGGCTGGATAATAAGCGCGCCAGGGTTGAGCCGCCGCATATTCTGGTTGCGTGACATTTTCGCCACAGACATAAAAGTGCCCGGCCAACCGGGCAGCCGGGCAATGCATCGTCTGTCCCGACCGCAGGAAGGCACGTCGCGGTGGTTGACGCAGCCCTGACCGCCGCACTACAGCAATGAAGCGCTAACCGGTCGCAAATGCCTCGGCGTCAATTTTGCGCCGACCATTGAAAATTGACCGATAGCGACGATCGTAAGTGGTTGAAAGACCATGCTGGAGGGATGGCCGAGCGGTTTAAGGCACCGGTCTTGAAAACCGGCGTGGGCGCAAGCTCACCGTGGGTTCGAATCCCACTCCCTCCGCCAGTTTTTTGCGCAAGCAATTGAAAACGCTTTACTTTTGTAGAGTCCAGTCTTCAATTCATAACCTGATTCATAACTCGTTCAGTTGATGCAGACAAACAAAGCCTGCTACGAGGAAGCGAAGCGGCCCCAGCGACCGCGGCATAACATTGCGAATCAAAGGCCGCGTTGCATACCATAAAGCGTAGCAGCATGTTCTCGACGCAGGGGTCTCGAATGACCGCACTGGGGCTCCAGCAAATATCCCCGGAACTTTGGAAGATGCCTCAGCCGCTGGGGAATTATGCTGGCGAGCTGCTCAAGCGCGGTCGATCATATCACCAGGCGTTCCAGATTCTTGCCGAGCGCAGCGCCGTCTTGGCGCAACTCCAGTTCGCAGCCGACACACAGCACCTGCGCGGCAGCAAGATCCAGTGGAGCGACTAGGAGCACGACATGACCGCCGAACTGGCCGTGTCTATTGTGGCGCTGATTGTTTCGATAATAGCGCTTGGGATGTCCGTTTTCTTTTGGCGGCGCCAGTTCCGACCAATCGTAACGGCGATGGTTCAGACCCATCATGGCGGGAATGACGGCATCGCCTATAACCTCGTCGTGCTGAATTCAGGCTCGATTCCAGCGAGGAACATCAGATTGGTGGTGCGCGACCAGGCAGCGCTAGAAGCCGCCCTCGGTGCCGGTGCCGATGCAGAGACGCGAGGCTATTGGCTTGCCTGCTTCGAGCCTTCAATGGTGATCCGCCTCCTACAAAACGGTGCCCAGACAACGTGCTCTTTTGGGCTAACACACAGAATACCGAAAAAGAGCTTTTGGAAGGCTCAAGCGGAATTTCCGATTCAAATCGAATATGAAGGCTGGTTTGGCGAGAGATACCGCGACGATCCGCCGAACATCCTGCAGATCGCCGATAGCGACAGTTTCACGGGCGGCATGTGGGGCCCGGTGAAGAACGATTCTGGAGGGCGAGTAGATCTCCACTGAATAGGCCCGGCCACCTAAACAGCCGGGCCTCCTCCGATCAGATGGTCACAAGTCGGAGTATTTCATGAGGTTGAGTCCCCGCCGCCGTCATCATGGCCCTCGGTAGCGGGAGGTGGAATCGTTCCCATACTCCGCGGGAATCATCGTCCATCGGGAAGTGGCGAGGAAATCTTTGCCCCCTCGCCGGCTAGACGACGAATGTCCGCCGCAATGGAAGCGTACGCCTCGTTTGCATTGGCAAAATCTTCCAGCCTCAGCGTGTCGCTCGCCCTAAGCTTCACCATCATGCCGTCGATGGTATGTGCGGGTACTGCGAAAATGCTCATTCCGATCTGCCACTCGTGATCACAGGCAGCATTGAACTCCGCTTCCTCTACGTTATAGCCAAGTAGACGGTTCTGCTCTGCGAGCCTCTCGCAAAATCGATCCCATTCGGCCTTTACCAAATCCCGCTCCCGATCCACTTGCTCTTGCCAAGCCGCGACCGGTGCCGGGCGCCATTGGTCATGCTTAAGATCTGCTACGGTAGCCTTCTGCAGCGCCGATTGATGTATTTCCGAGAGGTCGTCCGGCATTGCTGGCGCCTTCCAGTCGTGAGGATGAAGCGGCCGAGGACCGGCTGCCTTTTCAGCTTTCTTGCTCTTCCTGCTCTGGGAACGCTCAATTTTCTTCAAGCGAGCAGAGGCGACCTCCATTTCGCTTTCGAGCCGGAACAGTTCAGCATCAGGATGCTCGCCGATCCGTGCGGTCAGGGCACCGGAAGTCGGCGTTTCGCCTGCATGCGCCTCTTGGGCGCTAACCACTACGGCCAAGGCCGCAGTGGCAGCCGCTGAAGACGCCAGAAGGGCGCGGCGATCGACATGCTGGTTCATGAAACTCTCCTGTACAAACTTTTCAGTGGCGGGGGCGTATTTCGCACGCGAAGACCAGCGCATCAGCAGGTTACGTACAAAGCCATTCGGCTGGGGATTGTGGGGATAATCGGACACGCCTCCGACGGCTGCCCGAACAAGTTTGTTCGGCATTTGACTTCTCCCGTTTCTGGTGATCAGAACTGATTTACTATGTCTGATAACCTAAAGCGGGGATTAGAGGTTGTCAACGGCTTTCTGGGTATGGTAACTAGAAATCGCAATTCTGAGAGGCATAGAATGCTCACAACCGGAAATCAACTCAAAGCCGCCCGCGCACTGATCGGGATTGAGCAAAAGGACGTAGCCGACCTTGCTGGCGTAAACGTCAATACAATTAGGAGCATGGAAGCCGCCGGTGCCGGACCAATCGCCGGCCGAGCGCAGAACGTCCAGGGTGTGCAGCGGGTGCTTGAGGCCCGCGGGGTTGAGTTCCTCAACCACGGTCGCCCAGGCGTTCAACTCCGGCAGAAGTAGATGCGTTGGCGTGTTGTCAGAGTTGCAGTACACGACCTGCGAGGGGTGGGCTTTAGATTCGGATATTAGGAGTGAAAATCTTGGACGAACAGAACGAATCCCAAAACGTCGATCTAGTCAGCCTAACCGCAGACATAGTATCGGCCTACGTGGCCAAAAACGCCCTCCCCGTTTCAGGGCTGCCCGACCTCATCGCTTCTATCCATACCTCGCTGTACGGCATTCGCCAGGCCCCTGCCGTCGGGCAACCCGAACAGGAGCCTGCGGTCAATCCGAAGCGTTCCGTATCTTCCGATCACATCGTCTGTCTGGAGGACGGGAAGAGGTTTAAGTCGCTGAAGCGGCACCTGTCGACCGACCATGGCCTGACCCCGGACGAATATCGGGCCAAATGGGGTCTGAAGCCGGACTACCCGATGGTGGCGCCGAACTACGCGGAGCAGCGATCAGCATTGGCAAAGGCGAGCGGGCTGGGGCGGAAACCTGTGGCCAAGCCGGCGAAACCGGCCGCCAAGCGGAAATAGAGCGCTACAGGTCCTCTGCTCCACGACGACGCTCGGCCTGTTGGGCATGAAATTCGCGATCGATCGAACCCTCTTGGGCCTTGTGAAAATACTGAGAGCAGACGAGCCAACCCTTGAGAGGCCGAAGTAGGAAGACGCACGCGCCAACTGTGAGGGGCAGCGTGGTCACGACATGAACCCAATACGGCGGGTTGAAGCCGAGTTGGAGCCACAAAGCGAAAGCCAGGGCGGGGAACGCCACAACGGACATCGAAAAGAAGGCGGGCCCATCGGCCGGATCCGCAAAGGAATAATCGAGGCCGCAGACCTCGCATTGCGGCGCAAGCGTCAGGAACCCGGAAAACAGATGCCCTTGCTGACAGCGGGGGCATAGACCGCGCGCACCAGTAAGCG
>NZ_RZST01000281.1:0-8154 GCF_003997575.1 Mesorhizobium sp. M1A.F.Ca.IN.022.07.1.1 | reverse complement strand
GGCCTCGCGGCAAGGGGCGGCAGAAGAGGCGGCTCCCCCGCCGGTCGTGCTTGCCGACGACAGGCCGGCCGCCGATTGCCTGGCCGGTGAGAAGATGTGGCGCAACCGCGGCTGGATGATGGATAGCCGGTGACGGTCGGCAAGCTCCGCCGGAGCGGGGTTCGGACTTGCTTCCTCGTGTAGCACAATGGCAAAATGTGATCGGGCCCGCGCCATCGCGCAACGCGATGAAATGAGGAAATATTGCATGAAACGTTTGGTCATCCTGGCGGCGCTTGCGTCGACAATATTTGCCGGAAGCGCCAGCGCCCAATTTTACGGCGAGGCCGCCTGCGTGCTGTTCGAGAATGCGAACTTCCGCGGGCGCTCGCTTGCAATGGGTCCTGACGACGCCGTCAATTTCCGGGGCGGCTTCTGGAACGACCGCGTTTCCTCGGTGCTGGTGCGGCGGGGCTGCACGCTTGTCGCCTATGAGAATGCAGGAAGGCGCGGCCGCTCGATCGAGCTCAATCGCAGGGTCCGCGATTTCGGAGGTTCCGGCTGGAACGACCGCATCTCGTCCGCGGAGTGCTATTGCGACCGATATTGAGGTCGTCAAACCGGCGAGCGGTCATAACGCCAGGCTGAAAACCAGCCCGGAATTCTCGGCGCTGAAGGCGAAGTTGACCGAGGACAATCCGCATCGAGGCGATACGGACCGCGCACACGCAGTCCGCGCAGGTTTTCGTAGCCTTGTCGCTTAGGCGGCCAGCAACTGCTTGCGGTCGACGCGCTCCTGCTGCGGCGAGCGGGCATAGAGCTCGCGGTAGCATTTGGAGAAGTGCGAGGCCGAGACGAAACCGCAGGCGACAGCCACTTCCACCACGGGCAGCGACGACTGGATGAGCAAATGCCTGGCGCGGTCGAGCCGGATCTCGAGATAGTAGCGGGCAGGCGAGCGGCCCATCTCGGTGCGGAAGAGGCGCTCGATCTGCCGGCGCGACAGATCGACGTGGTCGGCGATCTCGATCAGCGACAGCGGCTCGGAGAGGTTCGCCTCCATCAATTCAATGATGGTCAACACCTTGGAATTCTGCACACCGAGACGGGCGCGCAGCGGCAGGCGCTGGCGATCCGTCGGGCTGCGCACGCGGTCGGTCAGCACCTGCTCGCAGACGCGGTTGACGAGGCTTTCGTCGAAGTCGTCGCCGATCAGCTTCAGCATCATGTCGAGCGCCGCGGTGCCGCCTGCGCAGGTGTAGACATTCTGGTCGATCTCGAAGAGGTCGGCGAAGACGTTGGCCTTGGGAAAGGCCTCCGAGAAGCCCGGCAGGTTTTCCCAATGGATGGCGCAGCGCTTGTTGGAGAGCAGGCCCGCGGCCGCCAGGATGTGCGCGCCGGTGCACAGGCCGCCCACGGCGACGCCGCGGTTGTATTCCTCGCGCAGCCAGGCGAAGGCCGACTTGTTATGATAGCGCTCGACATTCATGCCGCTGCAAACGATCGCCATGTTCGGGCGGTCCGGCCCGGCCATCTTCTTGCGCTCTTCCTCGAGCGAGGTGTTGACGGCGCATTCGACGCCGTTCGACGCGCGCACGGGCTTGCCGTCGATACTGGCCAGGCGCCAGCTATAGGCCTCGTAGCCGAGCATCCGGTTGGCCGAGCGGAGCGGGTCGAGCGCCGTTGCGAAGGCGATCATGGTGAAGTCGGGGATGAGGAAGAACACAAACGATCTCTTGATCGGGTGCTTGACGGCATTCACGGGAAACCTCACGCGGCCATGACGCGAACAGAATGTCGCTAATAGCATAGCGACATCAGGAAAAATCATTCCTGTCAATCGGCTAGACGGCTAAGCGACGATTAAATTTGCGACACGGGTCGCAAACGGGCAATCGTCGATGGCGCGAGACTGAAGGTTGCTACTTCAGGTTCCAACGAATGCGCCGTCAGAAGAAAAACGCCGCCACGGCGGAGCCGGGCGACGTTGAATTTCACTCAGCGCGACGGCAACCAGGTGCCGTTCGAAACTGCTGTGTCAGGCAACGAAGCCGAGGCGAGCGGCAGCCATGGCGCCGGTCTGGCCGGGCATGGTCTTGGCAAGACGCTGACGCTCAAGAGCGGTCGTCAGGTTCATTTCGCGACGGGGGAACAGGCGGGCAAAGAGCTTCATCATCATCTCCATTTGGTTGCTCAGACGGGTCGCCTTCGCTTGATGGAGTGGGGCAGCTCGTTTTTGCTGGCGGTGATATAGGCCTGCTCCAGCCAAAACTAAATCGCAAAAACGAAGCGCTTGTTATGAAAACCGACATCCCATGCGACTTTTTTGAGCTCTGCGCTCGAAATTTACTATTAGTTACAGCGCTTTAATTCGAAACGGACGTCGCTATGCGAGTGCTTCATATGCGTCATGCGACGGCCGCATGGCTGGAAAAGTCATTTGAGTACAAACAAAAGGGCCTGCCGGTCTGACACGCGGCAGGCCCTTAGCACGTGATGCACACTTATTTACTTGGCTCCGGCCCAGGTTCCCACGCCGTAGCGCAATCCAGTCTTGGCATCGGCGGCTTCCGGCCAGCCGATATCCTTCTGCAGTTCGATCGGCAGCGCATGGATTGCGCGTTCGGTCTGGTAGCGAGCGCGGGCGGCACTGAATTCGGTCGCGAGCCGACCGATAGACGACAGGATAGACATTTTCTTTCTCCTCGATTCGGGCAGGGAGGCGCCCGGCAATTGGTTACGTCAGGTCTGTTTCAGCTTCATTTCATGTCGAGTGCAGGCCTGTATCATGGTCGTTCGATGGCTGCTTTTGGCAGCATCCTGCATCGATCGAGTTGACTATGCGCTCGAAGTGATGTTCAATCAAACGAAATGGAATGATCATTTGCATCAGAAAAATTGAAGGCAAGCCCTGATGAACGCCCCACTCAACCATCCTTTGCCGCTGCTCGATCTCGACGTGCTGCGCACCTTCGTGGCGATCGCCGAGACCGGCAGCTTCACCACCGCCGCCAATGCGGTGTTCCGCACCCCCTCGGCCGTCTCCATGCAGATCAAGAAGCTCGAAGACATTCTCGGCCGTTCCGTCTTCGCGCGCGACGCGCGCTCGGTGACGCTGACCACGGACGGCGAGATGCTTCTCGGCTATGCCCGGCGGCTTTTGTCGATCAACCGCGAAGTGGTGTCGAAGTTCATCATTCCCGACATTGTCGGTGTGGTTAGGCTTGGCTCGCCGGACGACTATGGCGAGCGCGTGCTGCCTCACGTGTTGAAGCGCTTCGCGCAATCGCATCCGTCGATCGCCGTCGACGTCACCATCGACCAGAGCGTCAATCTGCGCCGCCGCATGGACGACCGTGCGCTCGACATTACGCTGCTCACCAATTCCTACAAGACCAGCGCGGTCGGCGCCGAGGTGCTGCTAACCGAGCCGATCGTCTGGGCCGGCGCCAAGGGCGGCTGCGCGCATCTGCGCGAACCGCTGCCGGTTTCGCTTTGGGAAGAAGGCTGCGCCTGGCGGGCCGGCGCCCTGGAAGCGCTCGGCCGGGAAGGCCGCAACTACCGCATCGCCTATATGAGCGCTCATACCGCCGGCCAGCGCGCCGCCATCATGGCCGACCTTGCCGTCGCGCCGCTGCCGAAGTCCTTCCTTGGCGACGAGATGGTTTCACTAGGCGCCAAGGACGGCATGCCCGATATCGGCACCTACAATCTCGCCATGGTGGTGGCACCCGATGCCAGCGCGCCGGTGAAGGCGGTTGCCGACCACATCCGTGCGACCTTTGAACTGTTCCGGGAAACCGGCAAGTTCTGAGCTATTCGGCCGCCGGCGCAGGTCGCGCCGCATAAGTGGTTCGGCGTGATGCATGGGCTCGCTGCGGTAGGATCTCGGCTGTGAGGAAGTCGACGATGCTGTCACGTGCGCGCCGCGCTTCCGGCATATCGATCAGCGGCCAGACGTGGAACATGCCTTCCTCGTAGACGACCTCGACCTCGATTCCTGCGGCGCGCGCCCGTTCGGCGAAGATCAGATTGTCGGGGCTGAGCAGGTCGCGCGAGCCGGTGAGCAGCAGCGTCTTCGGCAGCACCGAGAGATCGCCGTAGAGCGGGCTGATGTGCCAGTCGGAGCGGTCGATGCCGGCGCTGTAGAGCCGGATCGCCTCGAGCCCGCCGGGGATGCCCAGCCAGGGGTCGTTGCGTTCGGCTTCGAACACTTCCGGATTGGACAAGGAAATATCGAGGCCGGGCGAGATCAGCACGTGGCGCGCCGGCGAGGGCAGGCCTTCCTCGGCGGCCATCATGGTGAGCACGACTGCCATGTTGCCGCCGGCGGAATCGCCCATGAAGACGATGTTCTCGGCATTGGTCTCTTGCAGCATGCGCCGGTATACGTCGCCGACCATGCCGAACATGTCATGGAAATTGTACTCCGGCGCGATCGGATAGATCGGCACGGTGATGCCGAAGCCCAGCCGCTCCGCCATCTCGGCAATCAGCACCCAGTGATAGGACGTGATCTGAAAGACGAAGGCGCCGCCATGCAAATAGAGGATACGCCGGCGCTCGCCCGATTTCGGTGCGATCTCATAGACGGGGAAACCATCGACGCTGGTCTCGGCGATATCCAGCCGCGCCTTCAGAAGAGCCGGCGGATGATAGTCTTCGGTCTTGCGGGCGTAGGCGATCCAGCGCTGCAGATTCTCGGGACTGGAAAAGGCCTTCTTGCGGCTGTGCCTGAGAATGAACGAAACGACGTGGCTTTTCAAACTGGGCATACGGAACACGGATCGGTCGAGCCGACTAAGAGAAATTCCCCCTGCTATGCGAAGATTGTAGTTAGGTTGAAAATGTCAAGGTTCGCAGCGGGCACATCGGCGTGATGCGACGGCGGTCGCGTCAACGGCGCCCTGGCAGCAGCGCGGCGCGCAACTTGTTGTCGCCGATCGCCGAGGCCGCTTGCCGGCCTCGGCGCTTGCCGAGCAGCTTACATTTGTCGGCGAAGGTCATCAGCGGGCGGTTCCCAGGAGCAGCGCGTGCAGGGCTGCCTGCGGGTCGCTCGGCGGCGAAGCCGGCCAGCCGATATCCTTCTGGACATGCACGGGCAGGTCGTTGAGCGCGCGGATCGCCTTGCTCCGGGCATGAGCCTGCCTGATGGTCACGCCGAAGCGGCCGAGGTTATCGAACATCGACATAGTGGGTTCCTCCGGAAGGTCGCGCCAGCTCGAAGACATTTCGCGCCAGCCCTTCGATGGCGGGCTAAATGCGCCCGGCATGTTTCCGGCGGATTTCACGAAAACAGCGTTCCGGTTTCCGGATCGATGGATCCGGAAACATTTGCATGCATACGAACTAAAGAGAGGCGTCGGGCGAAGGGGACCTATTCGCGCCCACGCCGCGCCGCCCGTTCTTCGCGCGAGCGCCGGCGCGGGGTGGCGTCGCCTGCGGCGCCGTCCTCGCCGACCGTCTTGCGCGGCGGCAGCTTCACTGCGGCCGCGAGCTTCGGGAAAGGGTCGACCTTGTTCGGCAGCGCCATGGCGTAGACGAAGTGCTCCTGGAATTTTGGCTCCAGCGCGGTTTCGATCTTTTCGATCCTGCTCACCGTCTCCTCGATCTCACGGCGGTAGCCGCGATTGAGGAGCGCCATGCGCGCGCCGGCGCCGGCGGCGTTGCCGACGGCCGAGACCTTGTCGAGATCGCAATCGGGAATGAGCCCCAGCACCATGGCGTATTTCGGGTCGATGAAAGAACCGAAGGCACCGGCGAAATGGATGCGGTCGACATGGTCGGTGTGCTGCTTTTCCATCAACAGCTTGGTGCCGGCGTAGAGCGCCGCCTTGGCGAGCTGGATGGCGCGCACGTCGTTCTGGGTGATGGTGATCTTCGGCTCGCCGTCCTTCAGCACATAGGAGAAGGTGCGGCCGTTGGCGACGATGCGCGGCGAGCGCGCACCAAGCGATCCGTCGACGACGCCGTCCTCGGAGATGATACCGGCGAGATACATCTCGGCCACCACTTCGATGATGCCGGAGCCGCAAATGCCGGTGACGCCGGTCGCCTGCACGCTTTCGGCAAAGCCCGGCTGATCCGACCAGAGTTCCGAACCGATGACCCGGTAGCGCGGCTCAAGCGTGTCGGGATCGATGCGCACGCGCTCGATGGCGCCGGGCGCCGCGCGCTGGCCGCCGGAAATCTCGGCGCCCTCGAAGGCCGGGCCGGTGGGAGAGGAGGCCGCAACGACGCGCGTGCTGTTGCCGAGCACGATCTCGGCATTGGTGCCAACGTCGACGATCAGCATCATCTCGTCCTGGCGGTGCGGACCCTCGGAGAGCGTGACCGCGGCTGCGTCGGCGCCGACATGGCCGGCGATACAAGGGAGCATATAAAGGCGCGCGCCCTGGTTCAGTTTCAAGCCGAGATCGGAGGCCTTGATGCGCACGGCGCCGGAAACGGCGAGCGCGAACGGCGCGCCACCGAGCTCGGTCGGATCGATGCCGAGAAACAGATGATGCATTATCGGATTGCCGACGAACACCGCGTCGAGGATGTCGTTGCGCTGGACATTGCCTTCCGCACAGACCTTGTCGACCAGGCCGGAAACGGCCTCGCGCACGGCGACCGTCATGCCCTCGCGGCCGTCCGGGTTCATCATCACGTAGGAGACGCGGCTCATCAGATCCTCGCCGAAGCGGATCTGCGGATTGGAGGTGCCGGAAGAGGCGGCGACGCGGCCCGACAGCAGCGACACGAGATGCATGGCAATGGTCGTCGAGCCGATGTCGCAGGCGAGCCCGTAGGCCTCGTTCTTCAGGCCCGGCCACAGCGCGATGACGCGCGCGATGTCGCTGTCCGCATCCTTGTGGATGGCGGCGGTGGCGGTCCAATTGCCCTTGCGCAGAATGCCCTGCACCTGCGGCATGAGATAGAAGTCGAACTCGACATTCTTGAACCCCCAGTCCTTCATCAAGGCGATCTTGAGTCGGTCGAGGTCGCCGAGCGGCTTGTGCATGTCGGGCTCTTCAATCTCGACATAGCACATGCGGATTGCCGTATCGCGAGCGATCACCCTGGTGTCGGCTGCCTTGCGGATGGTCTGGGCGTTGATGACCGTGTCCTGCGGCACGTCAATGACGAGGTCGCCGAGTACCTGCGCTGAGCAGGAGAGGCGGCGGCGCTCGGGCAGGCCGCGCACGCGCTCGTAGCGCTCTTCCTTGGCGCCCTTGGGCGAGATGTGGTCGTTGGCAGAGACGATCTTGTGCTTGGCGAAATTGCCTTCCTGCACCTCGATCTGGCAGCGCCCGCAAGTGGCGCGGCCGCCGCACACGCTCTCGACATAGACGCCGAGCTGGCGCGCGGCGTCCAGCACCGGCGTGCCAACGGGAAACCGCCCGCGCTTGCCTGACGGCATGAACAGCACAAGCGGATCGGTGATGTTGGGCGGGGGATTCATGCTGGCACGCGTCTCGATGGCAATTGCCGATACCGTTTAACGGATCGTTTTACTGTTGGGTGGAGTGTACGTTGGTCCAGGGGCCAAACATGTCGGATATTCTGCTGCCCGCCATCTTCACCGCTTTCACCATGGTGCGCGTGCTCAAAGGCCCATGGCTGCGCAATCCGCAATATCTGGCCTCCGGAATTCTCGGCGCGATTGTCGGAGCGCTCCTGCTCCACGCATTCTGGCCCGCCTACGACGATGATGTCATCGTCGGCGGCGGCACAGGCATCTTCGGATCCTGGGCTGGAATGGCGTTGTTCGACGCCATATTGGGCGTCGCCTGACCGCAAAGCAGACTTCTCCGACCGCATCGACGATGCGACCGGATCAGGGCTGTTTGCAATGCGGCTCACGATTGCGCGCTTACCCCCTGGCCATGCGGGCTTCACGACCGCCGCGGCGACGCCCGCCGGCAGCGGCGGCGCCATCGCCGGGGGCGGTGACCGCGACCGGAGACGCGACCGCATGGCCGCCTTCGGCCGGCTTGTAGTCCTTGTAGGTGCGGATCCAGTTGGTGCAGTTCTCGTCGGTGCCGTTCAGCACGTTGGCGCCGCGCACGGCCTCCATCTCCTGCGGGCGGACCGGATTCATGATGGCGCTCGTCATGCCGGCGCCGATCACCATCGGGATGAAGGCGGCGTTGATGCCGTGGCGATGCGGCAGGCCGAACGAGATGTTGG
>NZ_RZST01000280.1:0-8169 GCF_003997575.1 Mesorhizobium sp. M1A.F.Ca.IN.022.07.1.1 | reverse complement strand
ATGCCTACGAGGCCGCGACCAAGGCTCAGTTCGCGAAGCTGACCACGGAATACAACGCGCTGAAATCGGTCGCGGATGCGGTCGCAGGGGCCAATCTCGGCTGATGCTTGAAGGCCAGTTCACCCCCGGCGCTCAGCCGCAGTTTGAGCAGATCACGCCGAATTTCTTGCGTCGGCGCCGGATGCTTCAGTTCGTGTCTCAGCTCGGACTGCTGACCGGATTGAAAATCTGCCTCGACGCGGCCGATGGCGCTTCGCTGCCGGCCGGATCGACCAAATGGCTGGATACATCGGGAAACGGCTACGACTTTTTCCGGGGCGCGGACGGCACCGCGACGACCGACGACCCGACGATCAACGGAACGACAAACGGGCGCTCATCCTCGGAATATTTCTCGTTTGATGGCGGTGATTTCTTCCGCTACGACACGACGAACGAAACCTGGATGCAGAACCTGCATAAGGACAACGCCAAGTTCTCGTATTTCGGCTACAACTATTTCGCCAACGTCGCGACAGCGAGCGGCATCTTCGGCGATAACGTCAACGCTCCCGGCAATATCGGCTGCAGGTTCACGCTGACTGCCTCGGGCGTTCTGGGCTTCAACGTGTCGAAGACCGGCGCATCTTTCGCCCTCGACTTCAACAGCACTCTCAGCCCCTCCGCCAGTGCCTGGCATGCCATTGGACTGTCGGTCGACGAGGCAGCGACCACCGGCTTCATATTCCTGGACGGAACCGTGCAGACCTTCACGTCCACTTACACCACGCCGTCGGCGTCCAGCGCATCGCAGACCTTCGAAATTGCTGCTCGGGGTAGCGGTGACGGCAAATGGGCTAATGGCGGCAGGATGGCCAACTTCACCATGTGGGAAGGCGCGGTTCTCTCGCAGACGGACATGGCCAATTTGTTCACGATCACGCGCGGGAGGTACGGCATATGAGGATCCCGAGCGGCAAGATCGATCAGGTCATCTATTTTGTGGCGGTCGATAGCGTCGACCTCACCACCCGCAAGACCGGCCTGGCGTCGTTCACGGTCTACCGCAGCCGCAACGGTGGCACGGCGACTGTTTACACGACACCGACGATCACCGAACTGTCGGCAGCCAACATACCGGGCGTCTATTCGCTGCTGATCGACGAAGACACGACCATCGCCTCAACGTCCGATGCCGAAGAGCAGGTGCTGCACATCACACAAGCGAGCATGGCCCCGGTCACCCGCGTGATTGAGCTTTTCCGCCGCGACACCACCACGGGGCGCACCGCAACCGTCGATGCAAACGGGCGCGTTGACGTCGGCAGTATAAGCGGCACCGCACAGACGGCTCGAGATATTGGCGCGAGCGTGCTGCTGTCATCTGGCACCGGCACCGGCCAGGTGAGCCTTACGGCTGGCGTTGTGTCGGCGAACGCCACGCAGATCGCAGGCGCAGCGGTCAATACTGCCAGCGCTCAGATCGGCGTCAATGTCGTGAATGCGGGCGGAACGGCATGGAACTCGGGTGCGATCACGTCCAACACCTTTGCGGCCGGCGCGATCACTGCTGCCAAGTTCGCAGCGAACGCCCTCGATGCCGTATGGTCGACTGCGACGCGCGTGCTGACTGCCGGCACCAACATCGTGCTTGCGAAGGGAACAGGCGTCACCGGCTTCAATGATCTGGACGCGCCTGGTGTGAGAGCCGCAGTCGGCATGGCCTCGGCCAATCTCGACACGCAGCTTTCGACTTTGGCGACCAACGACACCGCAATCAGCAACAAGCTCGGCGCTCCTGCCGGCGCCTCTGTCTCGGCCGACATCGCCGCGGTCAAGAGTGACACCGCTGCGATCAGGGCCAAAACAGACAATCTGCCGGCCGCTCCCGCTGCCGTGGGCGATATCCCGACCGCGAACCAGAATGCCGACGCTCTGCTTGATCGCGCATCCGGCATCGAGCCCGGCCTGACGCCTCGGCAGGGCTGGCGGCTATGGTCTGCTGCTCTGCTCGGCAAGGCGAATGGCCTCGGCACCGGAACGGCCATCTTTCGCGACACCAACGACACGAAGGACCGCATCAACGCTTCCGTCGACCAGGACGGCAACCGACTTGCGGTCATTCTGGACGCTAGCTGATGTTCGCTGATCGCTGGTTCGGCAAGCGCTATTACGGCAACCGCTACTTCGGCCCAAAGGGCGCAGATCTCGATTCGCTATTCAAGCCAGGCGGCTACTACCGCAAGCCGGTCAAATATGTTCGTGACGGCAAGGTCGTCGATCTCAATGAGCCGCCAGCGCAGATCCTGGAATTGGCCGAGTGGCCGGCGCTATCGCCGGAAATCATCAACGCGCTGCTCGCCGGTTTCCAAGCCCCGCCGATCGAATTTCCCGACGCGTCAGCTTTGGAGCGACGTCTTGGCCGCATAGTGATCGACAGGGAGCTGGCGGCCATGCGTGACGATGACGACGCGGTGTTGCTGCTGCTTAGCTAGTTGCGAGCAGACTATCGTCTGCCGCTTGCCTACAGCGACGCATCACAATCGGGCTGAAATGTAATCGGGTGATTGAGCTTGGGCAGCTATCAGCGCTTGCCTTTTACCTTGTCGTTTGCGGGCTTCGTCTCTTGTGCCTTCGCGAGCCTTGCCGCTTTCAAACGCGCAGTCTTGGCGATCCTGGCTGCGGCTTCGCCGCCGATGATCGTCCGCGCCGCTTGAGTTGTGGCATCGCCTTTGACGTCGACCTTGGACTTGGAAAAGGTCGCCATTTTCCTTCTAACCGAACAGTTCCGCGTACTCGTCGATCGCGAGAAATGCATTGTGCACCGCTTCGGGGTCAAGGCGCTCCTCCACGACCAAGTAATGGAAATCCTGTAGTACCCCCATGGTGCTTTCGGAACCGCGCATCCTCCGTCGGGCTTCCAAAGAAGCGCCGCCTGTGCTGGCATAGCCGTCTGTCCAGGATACTTCGCCTTCGCCAACGATGCGACCTACCGCCACTTGGCCTCGCATTGTAGACTCATCGTCCCAACCGCTCCAAGCTATCAACGCCTCGTGCGCCTTCATTGTATCCCTGTGCCTCCCGGTAGAGCATAGCGATTCAACGCTTGGGGTTCAAACTCGATCCTGCGGCGAAAACTCGAACTGAGACACTGTTCAAGCGGCTTAGAATTTCGCACCGACCCCTTGCAACCTGTATCCGCCCGAGAAGCAGGACAGGAAATTGGCAAGGTACGTTTTCCGCGATGGCATCTTCGTCGACCGGCAGACCGGCGTTCCGATGGAAAAGCCGTTCGCCGGTCAGATTGTCATGCCGAACGTCATTTCCGACATCCCGGACTACGCCTCGCCGATCGATGGCCGAATGATCACCTCGCGCTCCGAGCGCCGCGATGATCTGAAGCGCAACAACTGCGTCGAATACGAGCCGAGCCTGTCACCGACCAAGGGCAAATTTCGCAATCCCGACTTCTGCAAGAAGCGGGGCCTTCAGGTGTCAGAGGAATTTCGATGAGCGCTGCTGTAGCAGAAAGCCTGGCCAACAACGCCCCGCCCGCCGGCGCACTCGCAGAGGCGGCGAACAGCAATGCCGCGGCGACCGTCCCGGATGACGCGGCGCTGGAAGCAATCTGGAACAAGCACGAGCGCGATAACGGGGCTGAGCGGGATCAGGGCAAGTTCGCCAGCCCCGATCCGGCCAGGAAATCTGCTGCCGAGTTCACCGCTGAACCGGCGGCTGCTGGCGGCGATGGTGGAGAGGGACAGGCCGGCGATAGTCTGACGCCTGGCGCCGAGCAGGTTCCTCTCCCGGCCAACTGGCAGGGCATCAAGGGCGGCGTGGCCGACAACGTCAAGCAAGCCTGGGAGAAGGCCCCGGCCGAGCTCCGCAAGTTCGTCGCCGATCGCGAGCAGGAGCTGCAGCAGCGGCTTTCCGATCATGGCCGGCAGGCCTCTGCCTATAAGCCGATTCAGGATGTCATCGAGCGCAACGGAAAATATTTCGACGCGAACACCGGCAAGAAGGGTGCGGATGGTCGAGTGATCACGCCGGCACAGGCGATCGACTATCTTTTCAACGTCCAGCAGAGCATGGATCAGGCCCCGGTCGAGACGGTGATGAACATCATCGACCGCTACGGCATCCGCGACAAGGTCGCGGCTGTCTTCGGCCAGACCGTCCAGCAGGGCGAAAATGAATTGCGGCAGGAAATCGCCGGGTTGAAGCAGATGCTCGCGTCTGTCCACAACTCCGCGAACATCGACGACCGCATAAACCAGCGCCTTCAGGAGCGCGACGCCACCACCGCCGCCAACGAAGAGTTGAGCCGCTTGTCAGCCGACAAGCCGCTTTACTCGGAAATCCCTGAAAAGCGCATGGTGGCTTTCATCAACGATGCATGGGACCGGCTTGGAGCCACCGCCTCGAAAGAGGCCGTGTTCAACCTGGCCTATGACATGGCAGTCAACGCCGATCCCGATCTGAGGGCCAAGGCAGCCGCCGCGAAACCGGCCGCTCCCAAGGACACCGGAAAGGTCGACGCGGCCAAGCGCGCCAACTCCGTCAACATCCCCTCAACAGCGTCGGGCAAGGCTCGGGTTCTCACCGAAGATGAAGAACTGGCCGCTGTCTACGACCGGAACCATAAAGGATAACAGCGATGGCTGGTCCGTCGACTACCTTCACGGAAATGGTGTCCACCACCCTTCGCAACAGCGCGACGGAAGTGGCGGACAACGTTTCGAAGAACAACGCCTTCCTCAACCGGCTGAAGAAGAAGAACAAGATCCGCAACCTTGACGGCGGCACCGAAATTCAGGTGCAGCTCGAATACGCGGAAAACTCGACCTATCAGCGTTATGCCGGCCTCGACACGCTGAACACCAACGGCTCTGACGTCGTCACCTCCGCAAAATACGATTGGGCGCAGGTCGCGCTGCATGTCGTATCGAGCGGCAAGGAGCTTCGCCAGAATTCCGGCAAGTTCGCAATGATCAACCTGGTGAAGACCAAGAAGAACAACGCGCTCAAGACGGCGGCCAACAACTTCTCCGTCGACCTTTATTCCGACGGCTCGCTGTCGAACCAGATCGGCGGCCTGGCCAACATCCTGCAGACCAACGGTCAGGGCATCGTCGGCGGCATCGATTCCGCCACGTGGACCTTCTGGCGCAACAAGTTCCGCGAGGCCACCGGCACCAACCTTGCCGCGTCGCCTTCTGCGGCCAACGCTGCGACCTTCAAGGCCGACATGAACGCGATGTGGCTGACGCTCAACCGCGGCGCCGACAAGCCGGACCTGATCACGTTCAGCCACGACTTCTACTCGCTGTACGAAACCGGCGAGCAGCAGCTTCAGCGGTACATGGACGCCGACATGGCTCAGTCCGGTTTCATCGGGCTGAAGTACAAGACCGCCGACGTGATTTTCGATGACAACACGAATTTCACGACCACGGCCGAGAAGGGCTACTTCCTCAACTCCGACTACCTCTACGTCGACCAGCACAAGGAGGCGCAGTGGACGCAGGACGACGAGAAGAAGCCCGTCAACCAGGATGCGGTTGTCATCCCCTTCTACTGGATGGGCAATCTCGTCTGCTCGAACCGCTCGCTTCAGGGCGTGATCTTCGACGCGGCATAAGGAGCAAGAACGATGACCTCTTTTGTTGGTATCGACGTCACCCAGACGTACACCGCCGCGCAGCTCACCGGAGCGAACTCCGGCAAGGCTCCGAAGGTAGGCGACCTCTACGAATCGTACGACAGCAAGACGTACCGCTTCGTGAAGTACAATCAGGGCGCTGGCGCGGTGGCTGCCGTCGCGGGCAACGCCGTCGGCTTCTATGCGCCGGGCGGCGTGTCGACCGGCGTCACGAATGAAGTGACTTCGGACGTGTCGGACACGGCCGGCAACGGCGCGGGGGTCCTCGCAGGCGCTCCGGGCAACGGCGAATATGGCTGGATCCAGGTCAAGGGTGTCGCCACCCTGACCACGGCCCTGGTGTCTGGCGCTTCCGGCCAGGCGCTCGTCCTTTCGGCCACCACCGACGGCACCCTGAAGGTGGCCGCCGCAGTCACCGACACGGTTTGCGCCTACGCGATCCTCGCCGCGTCGAAGATCATCATGTGCGCCTTCCCGCACTGATCAGCAGGGGCGGGCTGCGGAAGCGTGGCCCGCCTTTTTCCTCAACAGCGAAGGAGTGCCAAAGATGGGCGACAAGTCCGACAAGAACGAAGCACCCGCCGAGCCCGTCGCAGTCGATACCCAGACTGGCATCTTCCCGAAATTCCGCCAGCTCTGGAACGGTGGCGAGCACCGCAACGCGGTCAACCTCGCCAAGGCTGAAAACCTGTCGGAAGCCGAGTGGGCAGCACTGCTCGCCGAGTTTCCCGGCATCGTCGATGTGATCAACCAGTAGGGCGCCGCTGGCGCCCACAACGTTCAGGAGCCGAAATCTATGAGCGAAGCGCAGCCCCTTATCCGCGTGATCGGGTTCAAGACGAGCTACGAGAAACTGCCAGTCAAGGGCGACCCGGTGAAGGAAAAGTGCGACACCAAGGGCTACAAGCTCGACGCCAGCAATCGGCGCATCCTTGAGCTTCAGCCCGAGGATTGGGTGACGTATTCGCCGTCGCATTCGCCGCTGAACACGCGCACCACCGAACGCGTGCGCCATCTGCTTCCCGACCCGTCGCTAATGGGCGAGGATCAGGACGGCGAAAAGCTGCGTTTCATGACGGCGCGCTGGAACCAGATCGAGCCGGCTTACGAGGCTTTCAAGGCAGGCCGTGAAATTCCCCTCAACGGCACGGCGCTTGCCGCCTGGTCGGGCGTCACACCGGAGCAGGCGGAGGTTCTGCGCACCGCTGGCATACGCACCGTCGAGGAAGTGCGCGATCTGCCCGACGGCCAGCTTGACCGCGTGCGGCTGCCGAACATGCGGGATCTGCGCAAGCAGGCCGGCTTGTTCCTCGCCAATTCGGATGCTGCGAAGGCCGCCGAGCGTGAGGCCGCAAAGGATGCGCAGATTGCCGAGCTGGTGGAACGCCAGGCCGCAATGGAAGCCATGATCGAGGAGCTGACGAAGCCGAAGGGCAAGGGCAAGGAAGCTGCCTGATGTCCATCCTCGACGTGGTCAAAGGCGCCACGACAGTGCTCGGCATGGACGTGCCGAGCCTGCTCTATGGCGCGACCAGTCGAGAGATGGTCGAGATGCAGGAACTCGCCAACGTCATGGCGTCTGAAATCGCGGACGCTCACGATTGGCAGAAGCTGCTGATCCAGACGACATTCACGGGCGACGGCGTGGCCGATGCGTTCGACATGCCGTCGGACTTCCGCCGCATGCAGAAGACCTCGTCCCTGTGGTCGTCGCGCTGGCAGTGGGCAACCGAACACCTGACCAGCCCCGATCACTGGCTTGAACTGCAGGTGACGCCGGTCGCCACTGTGAACGGCTACTGGATCATCTACGGTGACCAGTTCCACCAGTGGCCGGTGATGGCGAGCGGTGAGACGGTCAAGTTCTTCTACCTCTCGAACCAGATCGTTGCCGCCAGCGACACGTCGAAGAAGACGCTGTTCACCGAAGACGCGGACAGCTTCCGGCTTTCCGAGGAACTGCTGAAAAAGGCGATCATCGCCCGCTGGAAGCAGAACAAGGGGCAGGCCTACGAGCAGGACTTTGACGACTATCAGGACATGCTTTTGCGCCGGATCGACACCGACGGCGGTTCGAAGCCCGTCGTTTCCGGCCAGCCTCCTGTCAGTTGGCGCGGCCGGCGCGTCGCATGGCCCGGCACGGTCACAGGTGCAGCGTGAGGTACGAACGGTTTCCCGGTCGCCGGAAGGCCGCACCGCCGACCGCGCGTGCCGTTGCGCAGCCCTACACGTTCGGCGCGCCTGTCGCCGGATGGGTCACCAACCAGAGCCTGGTGAAATCCAAGCCCTTCTCTGCGCAAACGCTCGAGAACTGGTTTCCGACGTCAACCGGTATCATCATGCGAGGCGGTTCGGTCAAGCGCGCCACGATCGGCAGCGACCCGGTCGAAAGCTTCATCGCATACAACGCCGGTGGCACGAGGAAGATTTGGGCCTGTGACGAGACGACCGTTCGCGACGTGACGGCGCCGGCCGATGCCGTCACGCCGCCGGCCGCGTCGATCACCGGCCAGACGTCGGGCTATTAC
>NZ_RZST01000027.1:0-28898 GCF_003997575.1 Mesorhizobium sp. M1A.F.Ca.IN.022.07.1.1 | reverse complement strand
GAGCACCGGCCAGCAGATCGGGCCGGCGCTCCCGCGTCAGCTTCTCCGCCTCGGCGCGACGCCACGCGGCGATCTTCTTGTGATTGCCGGAGGTCAGCACTTCGGGGATTTGCCTGCCCTCGAACTCCTGCGGCCGCGTGTAATGCGGATGCTCGAGCAGGCCGTTCTCAAAGCTTTCTTCCTCGCCCGAGACGGCGTTGCCCATCACCCCCGGCAGCAGCCGCACCACCGCATCGAGCAGCACCAGTGCCGCCGGCTCGCCGCCCGAAAGGATGAAATCGCCGATCGAGACTTCCTCCAGACCGCGCGCCTCGATCAGCCGCTGGTCGACGCCCTCGAACCGGCCGCACAGGATGACGGCACCCGGCCCGGCGGCGAGCTCGCGCACCCGGGCCTGCGTCAGCGGTTTTCCACGCGGGCTCATCAGCAACCTTGGACGTTCATCGCCCTGCGGCGAAACGTGATCGATGGCCCTGGCCAGCACGTCGGCGCGCATCACCATGCCGGCGCCGCCGCCGGCCGGCGTATCGTCGACCGTGCGATGCCGGTCGGTGGCGAAATCGCGGATCTGGATCGCTTCCAGCGACCAGGTGCCGGCTTCCAGCGCCCGGCCGGCGAGCGAAACCCCAAGCGCACCCGGAAACATCTCCGGATAGAGCGTCAGCACCGAGGCGGCAAAGCTCACCGGTTGCCCCCGGCGTCCTTCGGTCCGCGCGGCCGGCCCTTCGGGTCGAAACCGGGCCGCCCGGCGGCTTCGCTATCCTCGTCCTCGACCAGCCCCGCCGCCAGGGGATCGACCTGAACGAAGCCGTCGGCGATCGACACATGCGGCACCGCGACTTGCGTGAACGGGATCAGCACGCCCTTGCGGCCCGCGAGCGTGACGTCGAGTATGTCGCCGCCGCCGAAATTATGCACGGCGACGACCCTGCCGATGACGCCGGTATCGTCCCTCACCTCAAGGCCGATGAGGTCGGCATGGTAGAACTCGTCCTCCTCGCCGTCGTCCGGCAGCACCGAACGGTCGACGAACAGCTCCGTGCCGGCAAGCGCCTCGGCCGTGTTGCGGTCGCTGACGCCCTTGAAGCGCACCACCACGACCGTGCCGGCCGGCCGGATGTCGAGGATCTGGAAGGCTCGGCCATCCTTGGCATGCAGCGGCCCGTAGTCGGCCAGCGCCAGCGGATCGCCGGTGAAGGTTTTCACCCGCAACTCGCCCTTGATGCCGTGCGCGGCGCCGATCACGGCCATCTGTACAGGGTTCTCGAGCTTCGACATCGGCATCACTTCCTTTGCCCTGCTCTAACCCTCTGAAGCCGCCATTTCAATGATCGGCTCTTCACCGCTTCCTAACCTGACTGCCCGAAAATGCCGGCATGCAGGAATTCCTCATCCCGGCAAAACCCGACCTCCAGGCGGCGCGCGAGAGCTGGCTCAAGATGCTGGCGCGCGAGCGCCGGCTGTCGCCCGAAACGGTCGAAGCCTATGAGCGCGACACGCGCCAGTTCCTGCATTTCCTGACCGGGCATTGCGGCGGCCCCCCAGGCATCTCCGATATCGCCGACCTGCGGCCGGCCGACCTGCGCGGCTTCCTCGCCGCGCGCCGCAACGGCGGCGCCGGCGCCCGCACGCTCGGCCGCGGCCTGGCCGGCGTCCGTTAGCTGCTGCGCTTTCTCGAAAAGCGCGGCCTCGTCAACGCGGCGGGTGCGGCCGCTCTGCGCGCGCCGCGTCAGCCGAAATCGCTGCCGAAACCGCTGACGGCGAGCGATGCCAAGCAGGTCGTGACTGTCGAGGGCCAACTGGCGGAAGAACCCTGGATCGCCGCCCGCAACGCCGCCGTGCTGACGCTGCTCTACGGCTCCGGGCTGCGCATCTCGGAAGCGCTGGGCCTGACCGGGGCCGATCTCGCCACCGAGGCCGACACGGTCCTGCGCATCACCGGCAAGGGCGGCAAGACAAGGCTGGTGCCGGCGCTGCCGGTGGCGCTCAGGGCGGTCGCCGAATACCGGCGGCTGTGTCCCTTCCACATCGATCCGAAAGAGCTGCTGTTCCGCGGCGCTCGCGGCGGCCCGCTCAATCCGGCCATCGTCCAGCGCGAGATGGCGAAGCTGCGCTCGGCCCTCAACCTGCCGGAAACCGCGACGCCGCATGCCTTGCGCCATTCCTTCGCCACGCATCTGCTCGGCCGTGGCGGCGACCTGCGCACCATCCAGGAACTGCTCGGCCATGCCAGCCTGTCGACCACCCAGGTCTATACCGGCGTCGATACGGCAAGGCTGCTCGACATCTACGACCGGGCGCATCCAAGGGCGTGAAGCGTTTGACGGAGCCACCCTGCCCTCCTCGTTCAAGGCGAAGCAACGAGCGGAGCGAACCCCTGAAATCGTAGGTCGAAACCGGCGGCTGTCGAGCAGCTGCAGGTAGCCTGACCCAACCTTCACATTCTTCGAAAGTCGGCCGCCCGTTTCCCGACGGCCGCCTCTCGAATACCCTAGGTCAGCGCATCACATAGACGATGCGCCGCGTGCCCGGATCGACCAGCGCCGGCTGGTTGTTCACATAGACATAGCGGTAGTTGTAATCTGGGATCTCGCGCAGCTCGACCGTGTCGGGCAGCACCGCGCCGGTCACCACTTCGCCCTCGAGATAGACCGGTTCGACCCGGTGCGTGGTGACATAGGTGCCGACCTCGGCCGGCGGCCTGGCGATCGGCTCGATGGCGTCATCGCCGGAAACGATGGCGCCGGTGTAGGTGTCAGTGGTGTAGATATCATCGGTCGGCGGAGCCACGACGGCAATGCCGGCATCGGCCGGCCGGCGCGTCACGACAACACGGCTGCCGCCGAATTCGGCAGTCACATAGTCGGAATAGACCCAACCTTTGCCGCCGGCTTCGGCGATGGTGCACCATTTGCTGCCTTCGATGCAGCCTCTGAGCGTCGCCGACTGGCCGGCAGCCAGCACGCCGATAACGGGATATTGCGGGCCGGGGCCGGCGCGGACATTCAGATCCGTCACTGCCGAGACGGGCGTGTCGGCAAGCGCCGCGGCCGACATGGCAAGCAGCGCACCGGCAAGTGCCGGAAACAATAGACTTTTCATGATTTCTCTCCGTTCTCAACGCTCCCTCGGGCTCGAAAACGAACCAGAACCTTATGCGTTCCGGCTAAAGTGCCGTCGCCTGCTCACGAATTGTTCCATTTGTTTTGGGCAGGTCGGTCAAAAGCTGGTGAACGAAGGCCAGTTTTTGCGCCGTCACCTCCGAAATGACGAAGGGATAAAGGTCGGGCAGACCCATGCAGCGGTTGATCGAATTGGAGGCCTCCGACAGCACCAGCCAGCGGGCGAGGATCCTTTCGAACGGTTCCGGCGCCGGATTGGGTTCGGCGGGCTCCCGCAGCGGATGTCCCCCTGTATCGCCAGGCGGCAGGTCGTTGGCTTCCACCGTCTCCAGCCGGCCGAGCGGAAAATTCAGCGCATGCACCATCTCAAGCGTGTCTGTGATGTGCAGGTGGTGCGCCCAGGTCTCGGCCCAGTCTTCCCAGGGGTGGGACGCCGCATAGGCCGAGATGTGGCGCTGCTCCCAGTCCGGCGGCGCGCCCTTGGCGTAGTGGGCCTTCAGCGCTTGCTCGTAGTCGACCCGCTCGTTACCGAACAGAGCGCGAAAGCCTGAAAGCCGCTCGGGATCGTCGCGGATCAGCCGGTCCCAGTAATAATGGCCGAGCTCGTGGCGGAAGTGACCGAGCAAGGTGCGGTAGTTCTCGCCCATTTCGACGCGCCGCCGCTCGCGCTCGGCGGAATCGGCCTCGGCGACGTTGAGGGTGATCCTGCCGTTGTCGTGGCCGGTCAGGATGCGCTCGCCGCCTGGTCCGCCGCCGATCGGATCGGCGAGGAAGTCGAAAGCGAGCCCGGCCTCGTCCTGCGGTCCGGCCTTGGGCGCCACCGGCAAGCCGAAGGCGAGCAGCGAATAGACGGCGCGTTTCTTGGCCGCCTCGACGCGGATCCAGCGCCGGCGGTTGCCCTCCACCGAAAGGTCGGGGATCAATTGGTTGAGCGCGCAAGCGCGGCAGAAAATCCTGCCCGGCTCGGCCCGCCAGTTGCAGGCACACTCGTCGGCATTTCCGCATGGAACGGCGTCGCCGCCGGAAAGCACGAAACACGCCCGCTCCGGATCGTAAAGCACCAGGCTTGAACAGTTCAGGCATTGCGCGTTCTCGAAATAGAGACGGTGGCCGCAATGAGGGCAGTCGAACAGCTTCATCGGTCGTCGAACCGCGGGAAAAAGGTCAACGAAGTTGGGCAACGCCCAAACGCCCGTCGCCGGCCGTCGTTCCGTTTCTATTTCGTCGCGAGCAGGGCGACGCCCCGCCTGGCCACGCTTTCGCCTGACAATGTCGCGCCGCAACAAAGCCTGGGTGAGCGGTCCGGCGACATGCTCGCCGGCGAAGAAGATCTTCTCCGCCACCGCCTGCATCAGTGTGGCGCGCGCTTCGGAACAGCCGGGATGGGCAGCCGCATAGGCGAGCCATGCGCCAATGATCACAATATCGACGTCTTCCCTCAAGACACGCCACAATAAATCCTTGCGCCATAATTTATGCTTGATCGTGGGCAAATTCCCCGGCATTCGCCAGCTTCAAGCGCCGCGCAGCCCGCGCGGGCGGTGACAACCGGGCGCTTCACTGGCAGATTTGCAGCCGGGACGTGATTCAGGCAACCAGGAGAACGATATGGCATTTTTTGCCAAGGGAAGGATTTTCATGGCCGCCGTTGTGGCGGCATTCGGGCTGGCGACAGGCGCGCAGGCCGCGGCCAGCTGCGGCAAGAACGGCGCCGGCTTCGACGCATGGAAACAGCAATTTGCCGCGGAAGCACAAGCCGAGGGCGTGGGCCAGAGGGGTCTGTCCGCGTTGGCCGGCGCGACTTACGCGACAAGGACGATCGCTGCCGACCGCGCGATCCACAAGGCTTTCAGCGGCTCGGTGGAAGCGTTCATGCAGCGTCGTGGTGGGGCCGCGATTATTTCCAAGGGCCGTGCGTTGAAGAAGCAGAACGCGGCGATGTTCGACAGGATCGAACAGACTTACGGCGTGCCGCCGGGCGTCCTGCTTGCGATCTGGGGCATGGAGACTGGCTTCGGCGCGTCGATGGGCAACCAGAACACGGTCTCCGCCATTCTGACGCTGGCCTATGATTGCCGCCGCCCGGACTATTTCACCCCCCATGCCATCGCCGCCCTGAAGCTGGTCGATCGCGGCGCGCTGACCGCCTCCTCGGTCGGCGCCATGCATGGCGAGATCGGCCATACGCAGTTCCTGCCCGGAAATGTTCTGAAGTATGGCGTCGGCAACGGAAATCTGCGCGACAGGAACACCGCGCTGGCTTCCACCGCCAACTTCCTCAAAGCCCATGGCTGGCAGGCCGGCGCGGGATATGAGGCGAATATGGGCGCCATCGCCGGCTGGAATTCGGCAAGCGTCTACCAGCAGGCCATCGCCCGCATCGCCGAGGCGATCGACGCCAACTGATGCAATATCTCCATTCCAACGAGAAGCCCGGCCTGCGCCGGGCTTTTTGTTACGGAGCAAGGATCAAAACCCAGCCACCCGGAACGACCAGGTTCGATCTCATCACCTAACTCTCAATCGTTCGCGTAGCCGCTCAATGGACATTTCCGGGAAACGGGAATCTGGAAGGTACCGGTAGTGCCGTTGCAGGTACGGAATTTGGGGTTCCGCGGCGCTGAAGGAGCCGCCTTTGGCCTGTCCTCGATCACCGTCGGGACTCCGGCAGCTTGCGAGTAGCTGCCGCCTAAGGGGCATTTCTCGGAAGCGGCAACCTCGAAGGAGCCGGTGATAACATTTGAGCAGGTACGGAATTTAGAGTTCCGCGGCGCCGTTGTGGCCGCAGCAGCCGCCTTGGACTTGCCCTTGATGACCAACCAGATTTCGGTCGGTTGGTCGAGCTGCAGCCTGTTTATGTCGGAGTAGCTGATGCGGCCGCTGCGTATCCCCTCGGCCATGCGCTGGCAGAACAAGGCCGGCATGCGCTCCTGCGAGACGCCCATGAAGGAGGCGATTTCGTGCTTGAACGTGATGCTCCATAAATGGACAGCCGAGATGCACCCGTCCAAATTAGCCGCAGACGCCTGCTTCGTGGCTGCTTGCGAGGACCCGCACGTCATCAAGGTCAACGCCGTCGCGACCAGAAGAGAAATACTACTTTTCACTGTTGAAACCCCCCGCATCCCGCTGGGAACTTAATTGGAGCGGCGGAAAGGTCAAACGATAATTTCTCTGAAGTAGTCTGAACTTTTCTTAGATTAGATACGCGAAATAAAACCCGGCGTCTCCGCCGGGTTTTCCCGCTTATCTCAACTTTCGACGTTCGGATATCAGCCTTCGCGGTTCCTTGCCGCCAGCGTCCGCAACCGCAGCGCGTTGAGACGGATGAAGCCGGCGGCGTCCTTCTGGTCGTAAGCGCCGCGGTCGTCCTCGAAGGTGACCAGCGCATCGGAATAGAGCGTCTTCTTCGACCTGCGGCCGGTGACGATGACATTGCCCTTGTAGAGCTTCAGCCGCACCGCGCCTTCGACGTCTTCCTGGCTCTTGTCGATCATTGCCTGCAGCATCACGCGCTCGGGCGAGAACCAGAAGCCGTTGTAGATCAGCTCGGCATAGCGCGGCATGAACTCGTCCTTGAGGTGCGCGGCACCGCGGTCGAGCGTGATCGATTCGATCGCCCGGTGGGCGGCGATCAGGATGGTGCCGCCGGGGGTCTCGTAGACGCCGCGCGACTTCATGCCGACGAAGCGGTTTTCGACAAGGTCGAGACGGCCGATGCCGTTGTCGCGGCCGAGGTCGTTGAGCGCCGCCAGCATGGCAGCCGGCGACAGCTTCTTGCCATTGAGCGCGACCGGATCGCCCTTCAGGAACTCGATCTCGATCTCGGTGACGACGTCCGGCGCGTCCATCGGCGAGACGGTGCGCTGGTGGACGAATTCCGGCGGCTCGCTCCACGGATCCTCGAGCACCTTGCCTTCCGAGGAGGAATGCAAAAGGTTGGCGTCGACCGAGAACGGCGCATCGCCGCGCTTGTCCTTCGGCACCGGGATCTGATGCTGCTCGGCGAAGTTGATGAGATCGGTGCGCGACTTGAACGACCAGTCGCGCCACGGCGCGATGACCTTGATGTCGGGGTTCAGCGCGTAAGCCGACAATTCGAAGCGGACCTGGTCGTTGCCCTTGCCGGTGGCGCCATGGGCGATGGCGTCGGCACCTGTTTCTTTGGCGATCTCGACCAGGTGCTTGGAGATCAGCGGCCGGGCGATCGAAGTGCCGAGCAGATATGTACCCTCATAGACGGCGTTGCCGCGGAACATCGGGAAGACGAAGTCCGAAACGAATTCCTCGCGCACGTCGACGATGCGGATGTCCTTGATGCCCATCATCTCGGCCTTGCGGCGCGCCGGCTCCAGCTCGCCGCCCTGGCCGAGATCGGCGGTGAAGGTGACGACTTCGGCGCCGAGCTCGGTCTGCAGCCATTTCAAGATGATGGAGGTGTCGAGGCCGCCGGAATAGGCGAGCACGACTTTCTTGACGTCTTTGGTCTTGGACATTTTGGCGGTTCCGCGGGAAGATGGCTTCGCGGGCGAGGTATCACGGCCGTTCCGGGCGGCGCAAGAGACGAACAGATGCCCGCCGATGATACAGGCTGGGCCAGATGTTTGCCTGGGCAGACGCTGGCGACGCAAAAATCGCCGCGTTATAGAGCTGCGCGATCCACTCCGAGGCGACCCATGTCCTTCATTCCCGACACTTCGACGCTCATCCAGTTCGCCATCGCCACGGTCATCCTGGCGATCACGCCGGGACCCGACATGACGCTGTTCGTGTCGCGCACGCTGAGCCAGGGCCGCGCCACCGGCTTCGCCTCGATGGCAGGCGCGCTATGCGGCACGTTGGTCCACACCACGCTGGTGGTGGTCGGCGTCTCGGCGCTGATCGTGGCCTCTCCCATGGCTTTCTTTGCGCTGAAGATTTTCGGCGCCGGCTATCTGGTGTTTTTAGCCTGGCAGGCGGTGACCAAAGGCTCGGCCTTTTCGCCGGAGAAGAAGACGGGACCGCAAATCTCGCTGTTCCGCAGCTGGGCGGCCGGGCTCGGGGTCAATCTCCTCAATCCGAAGATCATCCTGTTCTTCATGACCTTCCTGCCGCAATTCGTCTCCGTGCACGATTCGAACGCGCCCGGAAAACTGTTCTTCCTCGGCATGATGTTCATCGTGCTGTCGATCCCGGTGACGGCGCCCATGGTGCTGGCGGCGGAAAAGTTCTCGGCGGCGATGAAGGCGAGCCCGCGCGTCACGCGCGTGGTCGACTATCTGTTCGGCGGCGTGTTCTCGGCCTTCGCGCTCAAGATCCTGACTGCACAGGCGAAGTAGAGCCCGCGCCGAGCTCAGGGCTCCGGCAACGGCTCGCGGCGCCAACTGCCGGCAGATCGGCCGGCGGAGAGCCAATAGAAGATGCCGCCGACCATGCCGCTGCCGATCAGCGCGAGCCTGACATTGTTGTCGGCGACATCGAAATCGCCGTCGCCGATGTTATGCGCGAAGCCGAGGAAGACGACGGCGATGACGGCGCCGCCCAGCGCATAGAACAGCCAGTCGCGGCGGCCGAGCACTTCCGCGATCAGGATGACGATCGCTGCCGGCATGAAGCCGAAATAGGCGACGAACAATGCCAGGAAAGGCACCGAAAAATAGAGCGCGGGCGCGATCGTCTGATGTCCGGGCTCCGGCGCATAGCCGAAATAGCCGAGGAACAGCACGTTGAGAAAGGCGCTCGCCGCCAGCGAGGCGATCACATAGCCGATCAGGATGGCGGCGAAGCGGACGAGATAGGCGATGATACGCCTCACGCCTCGCCGTGCCCCGCGATCATCATCGCTTCAAGCGCCAGCCGGTCGACCTTGCGCATGCGTTCCGATTCCGACTTGAGCTGGCCGCAGGCGGCGAGGATGTCGCGGCCGCGCGGCGTGCGGATCGGCGAGGCGTAGCCGGCATTGTTGATGTAGTCGGCGAACTTCTCGATCGTCTCCCAGTCCGAGCACTGATAGTTGGTGCCGGGCCACGGGTTGAACGGGATCAGGTTGATCTTGGCCGGAATGCCCCTGAGCAGCTTGACCAGCGCCTTGGCGTCCTCGAGGGAATCGTTGACGTCCTTCAGCATCACATATTCGAAGGTGATGCGGCGGGCGTTGGAGAGACCCGGATAGGCGCGGCAGGCAGCGATCAGTTCCTTCAGCGGATACTTCTTGTTGATCGGCACCAGCAGGTCGCGCAGGTCGTCATTGGTGGCATGCAGCGAGATCGCCAGCATAACGCCGATCTCCTCGCCGGTGCGGGCAATCTCCGGCACGACCCCCGAGGTCGACAGCGTGATGCGTCTTTTCGATAGGGAAAGTCCGTCGCCGTCGGAAGCGATCAGCAGCGCCTTCTTCACCGCCTCGAAATTGTAGAGCGGCTCGCCCATGCCCATCATGACGATGTTGGACACCTTGCGGCCCTCGGCCGGCACGATGGCGCCGTCCGGCGTGCCGCGGTCGGGGAAGTCCCCGAGCCGGTCGCGCGCGGTAAGCAGCTGCGCCAGGATCTCTTCCGTCGTCAGGTTGCGCACCAGCTTCTGCGTGCCGGTGTGGCAGAAGGAGCAGGTCAGCGTGCAGCCGACCTGCGAGGAGATGCAGAGCGTGCCGCGGCCTTCCTCCGGAATATAAACGGTCTCGATCTCGACCGGACGGCCGGCGCCGCGCGGCGGAAAGCGAAACAGCCATTTGCGCGTGCCGTCGGAAGAGATCTGCTCCTCGACGATCTCGGGCCGCGCGACGGTGAAATGCTTGTCGAGCTCGGCGCGCAGATCCTTGGAGATGTTGAACATATGGGCGAAGTCGGAGACCCCGCGCACATACATCCAGTGCCAGAGCTGCTGGGCGCGCATCTTCGCCTGGCGCTCCGGCACGATGCCGGCCTCAACCAGAGCGGCGCCAAGCTCGGCACGCGTCAGGCCGATCAGCGACGGCTTTTCGGCCGGCGTGGCGCGGGCGCGCAAGGCGTCGCGGGCGCCTTCGGCGGTCAGATCGAATGAAAGGGTCATGGTTGCGCCAATATAAGCGGTTTGCGGCCGATTTCAGCATCGTGCCTGAAATGAAACGCGCGCATAGCACAGCTTGCGACCGGAGTCATGTCGGCGGCACAGGCGGCCGGTGTCGCTATTCCCGCCCCGGCTGAGATCACATATTCGTGTTGACGTAACAGCTCGAAGCGCACCCGCGAACCTGAAAGGGGCGACCATGCCCTTGCAGAAATGGGAGTACGCGGAATGCATTCGATCAAGCTTGTTGCCATCGCCGGTCTCGCAAGCCTTTTTGCCTCGCAGGCGTTTGCCGAGGATACGATGGGCACGATGACCATGATGAAGGGTGGGCAAATGACGGCGATCATGCCCGACGGCCATATGGGCACCATGATGCCTGACGCCAAGATGAGCGCCGAAATGATGAAGATGGCGAAGCCGATCAAGCATTGCATGATGATAATCACCGACGCCAAAGGCAAAGCCTACATGATCGATACGTCGACCAAGAAGGCCCAGGCCGAATGTGAAAAGATGGCGATGTGAGAATGGTGGGACTCGCCAGCCCTGCTGCCCGCCGGCGCAGGCCGGCGGGATATCCAAACCGCGGTCCTGCCCTGGCTCCTCGATCTCCGATTTTCGTCGCTCGCCTCGACCTGACCTGACCTCGCAGGCTTGATCCTCCCTCTCAGTGTGCTAGGGGCGGGTCATCACCCAGAGGACAGGCATGGCCGGCATATCGCGTAGATACCCGATGCTGCGGCGCTCGCAGGCTATGTGGGCGTCGCGCCGCGTCTGGCAGCCGCGCCTTGTGTTCTGGGCCGGCGCCATCTCGATCGGCTTGATCAGCGTGCTGTTCGCCCTGCTGGCCGACCGGGCGCAGGCGCTGTTCCACGTCGTCACCGGCGGCGATAGCGGCAGCTGGCGCTTTTATCTGCCGCTGGTCATGACGCCCGCGGGCTTCGTGATTTGCGCCTGGCTTGCCCATTCCTTCTTTCCGGGATCGCAAGGCAGCGGCATTCCGCAGGCGATCGCCGCCCGTCACCTGCGCGATGACGAGGATCGCGGCCACCTTCTTTCGCTGCGCCTGGCAGCGGGCAAGGTTGCGCTTACCGTCATCGGTCTCGCCTGCGGCGGATCGATCGGCCGCGAGGGCCCGACGGTGCAGGTCGGCGCCTCGCTCATGCTTCAGGCGGCGCGCTGGGGCGGCATGGCGCAGGCGCGCGGCCTGATCCTGGCCGGCTCGGCTGCCGGCGTCGCCGCCGCCTTCAACACGCCGCTCGCCGGCATCGTCTTCGCCATCGAGGAGATGGGTCGCGCCTATGAGTCACGGACCAACGGGCTGGTGCTGACGGCGGTGATCCTCGCCGGCCTCGCCTCGCTCGGCCTGCTCGGCAACTACACCTATTTCGGCGTCGCCAGGGACACGGTGGCCTTCGCCACCGACTGGCCGCTGGTGATTGCCTGCGGCGTCATCGGCGGCGGCTTCGGCGCGCTGTTTTCGCTGTTGGCGCTGAGGATCACGCGGCGCGTCCGACGCTGGAATGGCCTGCAGCCATTGTGGCGCGCGCTGCTCGTGGCAGGCATCTGCGGCTTGGCGGTTGCCGCGATCGGTCTCGTCTCGGGCGGCCTTACCTTCGGAACCGGCTACGCTCAGGCCCGCGGCGCCGTCGAAGGCGCGCCGCTACCCGCGTTCTTCTTCCTGGAAAAATTCGCGGCCGGCGTGCTGTCGATGGTGTCGGGCATTCCGGGCGGCATCTTCGCGCCGTCGTTGGCGGTGGGCGCCGGTCTCGGCAGCACGCTTGGCCTGGCGTTCGGCGCCGGAACAGGCCTCGCCGCGCTGCTCGGCATGGCCGGTTATTTCGCCGGCGTCGTGCAGGCGCCGATGACGGCCTTCGTCATCATCCTCGAAATGACCGGCAACCACGACAACGTCATCGCGCTGATGTGCGCGGCGATGCTGGGCTACGGCACGGCGCGGCTGATCTCCAACGAGCCGCTCTATCACGCGCTGTCACGCGTGTTCATCGCCGAGGCGATCAGGCGGCGCAGGGCCGTCGAGCAGCAAGGCTGAATGGCGAGCTTGGCGCTGTCGCCTTATTCGCTTGTCCCTGGCAGCACTTGCGGGAGGCGGACTTCCATATTGCCATCCTCCACCAAGGGAGCCTCAGCCTATTTGCACTTGGCGATCGAGGCCAGCGCGGCCGAGATGCCCTTCAGCGAAAAGACGTAGGAAGTCGGGTTGCCGCGACCGGACTTCGCCTGCACCTTCATGTCGGTACCCGTCTTCATGGCGGCGATCAGCACCGGCTCTTCAGCGGCGTTCTCGACCCAGGCCGACTTGCCGCGGGTGAACATCGAGAAGGACCTCTTGTCGATGGTGACGGTGGCCTTGGAGCCTTCCTGGAAGTTGTAGCCGGCGATGAACTGCGGCTCATAGGACACCTGCTGCCCGGGCCGCTGGCTGACGAAGAAGAACATGTCGCCATGGTCGAGCTTCGGCGGCTGCTTGTCGGTCGGCACCGTGAGCACATAGCAGACCTTGCCGCCTGCCGACTGATAGCTGTAGGTGCCCCAGGCGTTGTGCTGGCCGATCTTGGTCGCCTGCTGCGCCAGCGCCGGCGCCGCGAAGGCGGCCGCCAGGACCAGGCTGGAAACTGTAGCAATCAATCCGCGCATCGTTCTTCCCGTATTCCGAAATGGTGCGGAGGCGGGCCGCATGGCGTCCTGCCGTCGCTTCATTTTGATTTAATCAGGGTTACCAAACGGTGAATTTTTCCCAACAAAAGGAACTCACCCCAGGAAACCGCCGCCATTCGCGCCGCCGCTTCCACGCGGCGGTCGCGATGTCCCGGCGCGAACTTGGAGGGCACGAAAGCGGCAAGAGTTTGTCTTTTCGCGCGGGCGGTTTCGCGGTTTCGTTGTGGCGAAAAGTCAGCCAGGATCAACCTTTGTCGGCGAGGGCGTCCCTGGCGGCCTGCCGGTGCGCCGGGGTGATATGGGCGCTGACGGCGGTGATTGCCGCGGTGAGCACGGCAAGGTCATCGGTGAACCCGAGACCGAGCACGAAGTCGGGGATGAAATCCACCGGCAGCACGAAATAGCCGAGCGCGGCAAGCAGGGTACCCTTGGTGCGCAGCGGCGTGTCCTTGTCCATGGCACAATAGTAGGCGGCGACCACCTCTTCCATGAACGGGATCTGCCGGGCAGCCTTCTTGGCCGTGCGCCAGAACTTCTCGCGCACCTCGCCTTCGCCGGCGAGCCTGTCGCCGAAGCCAAAGAAATCGAAACGGGATTCCTGCGCCATCAATCTCTCCTCGGCCACGCGCCAGCTTGCGTTGCGGCCACCGCGGAAGATGTGGTGAAAGCGGCACCCCCCTGCAAGGTCTCCACCGTTGCCAGCCCGGCAAATCGGAATCGGACTTATCGGCAGTCGTCAGCCGAAATAGCGGTTCATCCGCTTCGCCAGTTCGATGTCGAGCGCCGTGACGCCGCCGGCGTCATGCGTGTTCAGCGTGACGTCGACGGTCTTGTAGACGTTCGACCAATCGGGGTGGTGGTCCATCTTCTCGGCGGCCAGCGCCACGCGGGTCATGAAGGCGAAGGCCTCGGAGAAGTTCTTGAAGCCGAAGCTGCGCTTGATGGAGGCGCCGTCGGCCGCCAGCGACCAGCCTTCGAGTTCCGCCAGCGCTGCGGTGATCGCTTCCTTGTTGAGTTTTTCCCTGGTCATGTCGGGTTCCCGTGCTATTCGGAGGTATTCCAACCATAGCGCCGGATCGATGAGCGCAAAGCCCATAAAATCCATTCTGTTCGTCTGCCTCGGCAACATCTGCCGCTCGCCCTTGGCCGAAGGCGTCTTCCGCGCCGTGTGGGCCGAGCGCGGGGAAGGTCGGGACATCCTGCTCGATTCGGCCGCGACCAGCGGCTGGGAGGTCGGCTCCGCGCCCGATCCGCGTTCGATCGCGGTTGCCACAAGGCACGGCATCGACATTTCCGCGCAAAAGGCGCGCAGGATAGCGCTGGACGATTTCTCGCGCTTCGACCTGATTCTCGGCATGGACCGGACAAATGTGCGCGATCTGAAGGCGTTAGCGCCGCAGGCCGCGCGCGACCGCATCCATCTCTTCCTGGAGTTTGCCAGCGGAAATGCGCGCGATGTGCCGGACCCTTACTACGAAGACCAGCAGGCCTTCGTTTCGGTCTACCGCATGATCCGCGAGGCGTCGGAGGCGCTGGCGAAGCGGCTGGAAGCGAGCGGATCGGCGCCAACCAGCGGCCAGGCTTCCTCGACGATGTAGGGGCCGCCGCCGACCGAATCGCGCGACGACATCAAGACGAAGCGGCCGACCCGGAAGGGCAGCGTGGAAAAGTTGCCGCGCGCCGACAGATATTGCGCGACATCCGCCGGGCTCGAATTGCGCAGGCGCGCGAGCGTCACATGCGGCGAGAATTTGCGCGGATCGGCCGGCAGGCCGAGCCGCTGGCAGATGCGGTCGATCTCGCCCTGCAGTGCCACCAGATCCGGCGAGGCGGACACGCCGGCCCATACGGCGTGCGGCTTCTTGCCGCCGAAAGCGCCCACGCCGGAGAGCGCCAGGGGGAAGGAGGGACGGTTGACGCAATCGAGCGAATAGGCGATGTCGTGGGCGATATGGCCCTCCACATCGCCGATGAAGCGCAGCGTCAGATGATAGTTTTCGACGTCGATCCAGCGGGCTCCGGGCAGGCCGCCCCGGAGCAGCGAGAGTGAAAGCGCGGCATCACGCGGAATTTCGAGGGCGGTGAAAAGACGTGGCATGGGAAGCCTCCTGTCCTCGAATCGAAACTCTCGCCCCTAGCGAATCATCGATAGCCATGCGGGGCAAGCGGTTTGTTGTCCACAAGCTTTCCCCTGGGGAAACCGTGGCGTTTTGGTCCCATCACGCGCCGCCCTTGGCGGCGATGGCCTTTTCCACGACCGGTAGAATGCCTTTGACCATGACGTCTATTCCCTTCGGGTTGGGATGAAGACCGTCCTCCAGCTGCATGGCCGGGTGGCCGGCGACCCCGTCAAGAAAAAACGGATAGAGCGGAACGGCGTATTTCGCGGCAAGCTTCGGGTAGATGGCGTCGAAGGCCTTCTGGTACTCGGCGCCCAGATTGGGCGCTGCAAGCATGCCTGCCAGGAGCACCGGGATGTTCCGCTGCTTCAACTTGGCCAACATAGCGTCGAGATTTTTCTCGGCGATCTCGGGCGACACGCCGCGCAGCATGTCGTTGGCGCCGAGCTCGAGGATGACGAGCCCGGTGCCGTCGGGCACCGACCAGTCGAGCCGCGCGAGGCCGCCGCTTGTGGTGTCGCCGGAAACGCCGGCATTGCCGACGGCGACGTCGAGGCCTTTTGCCTTCAAGGCCGCCTGCAATTTATCGGTGAAGCCCTCATCGGGACCAAGGCTGAACCCCGCCATCAGGCTGTCGCCGAAGCCGACGATCTTGAACGTATCGGCGCGCGCCGGCGAAATAGCGCCGCAAACCGCCAGGAGAAGAGTGAGGGCTGCGGCAGCTGAGTGTTTGAAAGCCATGCGGCGAGCCCCATATGACCGACACGATTCATGCAAAGGAGACATTTTTTGCCTCCTTCTTCCACCATATAGGGCGCATTCATTGTGACAGAAGCCGTCATCGCATTGAGGGATGTCTCGCTGACGCTGGGCGAGGGCGCCTCCTCCGTCCATGTGCTGAAGGGCGTCAGCCTCGATGTGGCCGCCGGCGAAGCCACCGGCATCGTCGGCCCGTCGGGATCCGGCAAGTCCACCTTGCTGATGGTTCTGGCCGGGCTGGAAAGGGTCGATTCGGGCACGGTGCGGATCGCCGGCGAATTGCTCAACGGCAAAAGCGAGGACCAGATTGCTTCGTTTCGAGGGCGAAACATCGGCATTGTCTTCCAGTCCTTCCACCTCATCCCCAACATGACGGCGCTCGAGAATGTCGCGGTGCCGCTGGAGCTCGCCGGGCACAACGACCCGTTCGGCGTGGCCGCGCAGGAACTCGCGGCGGTCGGCTTGAGCGACCGCGTGACGCACTATCCGGGAGAGCTTTCGGGCGGCGAGCAGCAGCGCGTGGCGATCGCCAGGGCGCTGGCGCCCTCGCCGCGCATCCTCATTGCCGACGAGCCGACCGGCAACCTCGACCAGGCGACGGGAAAGCAAATCGCCGACCTCCTCTTCGCCAAGGCGGCCGAGCGCGGCATGACGCTGGTGCTGGTCACGCATGATCCGGCGCTTGCGGGCCGCTGCTCGCGTCAGGTGTCGATGCGCTCGGGACGCATCGAGGACGCGCCAAGACAGGCTAGGGTGCCGGCCTGATGCGGACTTTGAGGCTGGCCCTCCGCTTCTCGCTGCGCGAGATGCGCGGCGGCCTGTCCGGCTTCATGATCTTCCTCGCCTGCATCGCGCTTGGCGTCGCGGCGATCGGCGGCGTCAATTCGGTGGCGCAGGCGATTACCGCCGGCGTCGCCAACCAGGGCCAGACGCTGCTCGGCGGCGACCTGCGCTTCCAGATCAACCAGCGCAGCGCTTCGGACGCCGAGCTCGGCTTCATCAAGAGCCTCGGCACGGTCTCGCTGAATTCCGGCATGCGCTCGATGGCGCGGCTCGAGGACGGCTCCGACCAGGCGCTGGTCGAAGCCAAGGCGGTCGACGACGCCTATCCGCTTTACGGCACGCTGGAGACCGATCCGCAGCTGCCCAGGAATGAATTGTTCGGCGAAAGATCCGGCATCTTCGGCGCCGCCGCGCCCGCTCTCTTGTTCGATCGCCTCAATCTGCATATCGGCGACCGCTTGAAGCTTGGCGGCGCAACGTTCGAGCTGAGGGCCCGATTGGTCAGCGAACCCGACGCGATTTCCGACGGTTTCGGCTTCGCGCCGCGGCTGATGATTTCGCACGACGGGCTGGTCGCGTCAGGGCTGGTTCAGCCCGGCAGCCTGGTCGAGAACGCCTATAAGATCCGACTGCCCGATGGCGCGAGCGAGGCGCGGATCAAAGGCATTCAAGCCGAAGCGGCGAAGGACTTTCCGCAGGCCGGCTGGTCGATCCGCACGCGCAGCAACGCAGCCCCGGCGCTTTCCGCCAACATCCAGCGCTTCTCGCAGTTCCTGACGCTGGTCGGGCTGACGGCGCTTGTGGTCGGCGGCGTCGGCGTGGCGAATGCGGTCCGCGCCTATCTCGACGGCAAGCGCGGCGTCATCGCCACCTTCAAGAGCCTCGGCGCCTCCGGGGGCTTCGTCTTCGCCATCTATCTCGTGCAGATCCTTTTGATTGCCGGCCTCGGCATCGTGCTCGGCCTGATCCTGGGTGCGGCAATGCCGTTCGTGGCGAGCGCGCTCCTGCAGTCGGTCATTCCGGTGCCGGCGCAAGGCGGCTTTTATCCCGGCGCGCTTGCGATGGCGGCACTGTTCGGCCTTTTGGTGACGCTGGCCTTCGCGCTGCTGCCGCTCGGCCGCGCCCGCGACGTGCCGGCAACGGCGCTGTTTCGCGAAATGGGGTTCGAAAGCCGCGGCCTGCCGCGCCTGCCCTATGTCGGCGCCGCGCTGACGATCGTGCTCGCGCTGGCGGCGCTCGCCATCCTTTCCGCCGACGATCGGCGCATCGCCTCGATCTTCGTCGGCGCCACCGTCTTTGCCTTCCTGGTGCTGCGGCTGGTGGCGGCGCTGGTCCAATGGCTGGCCCGGCGAAGCCCGCGGCTGCGCTCGGTCTCTCTCAGGCTGGCGCTCGGCAATATCCATCGGCCCGGCGCGCTGACGCCATCGGTGGTGCTGTCGCTCGGGCTCGGCCTGACGCTGCTGGTGACGCTGGCGCTAATCGACGGGAATCTCAGACGCCAGATCTCCGGCAGCCTGCCGGAGCGGGCGCCGAACTTCTTCTTCGTCGACATCCAGAGCAGCGATGTCGATGCCTTTGCCGGCCTGGTCGAAAAGGAAGCGCCACAAGGGATGCTGCTCAAGGTGCCGATGCTGCGCGGCCGGATCATGGCGCTCAACGGCATCGACGTCGACAAGGTGAAGGTCCCCACCGACGGCGCCTGGGTGCTGCGCGGCGACCGCGGGCTGACCTATGACGCAAAGCAGCCGGAAAACGCTACGCTGACCGAAGGCAAATGGTGGCCGCAGGACTATTCCGGCGAGCCGCTGGTGTCGTTCTCGGCCGAGGAAGGCAAAGCGATCGGGCTGAAGCTCGGCGACACCGTCACGGTCAACGTGCTCGGCCGCAACGTGACGGCAAGAATAGCCAGCTTCCGCCAGGTCGAGTGGGAAACCATGGGTATCAATTTCGTCATGATCTTCTCGCCCAATACGTTCGCCGGCGCGCCGCATGGCTGGCTGGCGACGCTGACCGACAGAAAGGCCACCACGGCCGACGACGCGCGGCTGCTCAACGCTGTCACCCGCGCCTTTCCGGCAGTGACGACGGTGAGGGTCAAGGACGCGCTCGACATCGTCAACCGGCTGGTCGCGCAGCTGGGCACTGCGATCCGCGCCGCAGCCGGCGTGGCGCTGATCGCCTCCGTGCTGGTGCTCTCCGGGGCTTTGGCCGCCGGCAACCGGGCGCGCATCCACGACGCGGTGGTGCTGAAGACGCTCGGCGCGACAAGGAGGACGCTGATTGCGGCCTTCTCGCTGGAATATGTGCTGATCGGTCTTGCGACCGCGCTGTTCGCGCTTGCCGCGGGCGGCGTCGCGGCGTGGTTCGTGGTGGCCCGCATCATGACGCTGCCGTCGCACTTCATGCCGGAAGTTGCGGTGGCGACGATCCTCGTCTCGCTCGCCGTCACCGTCGGCATCGGCCTTGCCGGCACCTGGCGGGTGCTTGGCCACAAGGCGGCGCCGGTGCTGCGCGAGCTTTGATCCGGCAGCGCCCTTCGGTGGCCTGTCTGCGTTAAATCTTGGTAAGAATGCCGGCGGGAAAAGGCTGAAAATCGGGCTTTTGCCTTCTCACGAAGCGTTACCGCTCGTTACCGTCTTGTTCTTGAGGTCGAGAACGCTCATATTTCGCGCTAGGCATGCTGGAGTCCCGCCAGCGGCGCCTGGTCCAAGGAGGTCGCTCCAAGGACCTGTCACCGGACGGGGCAGAAGCAATAGAGGATTTCCAATGGCTGATCCCATTCGCAACTACCAGACGTCCGCCGCCTCCGGCGCGCGCGTCGATATCGATCAGGGCCTGCGGGCCTATATGATCAAAGTCTATAACCTGATGGGGCTTGGCCTGCTCATCACAGGCATTGCCGCCTGGGGCGCATTCCAGCTGGCCGTCACCGGCGACGGCCAGCTCACCGCCTTCGGCCAGCTCATCTATGCTAGCGCGTTCCGCTGGGTCGTTATCCTGGCGCCTCTCGCTGCCGTGATGTTCCTGTCCTTCAGGATCCAATCGATGAGCGTGGCTGCGGCGCAGACCACATTCTGGGTTTATGCCGGCCTTGTCGGCCTGTCGCTGTCGACGATCTTCCTCGTCTACACCGGCACCAGCATCACCCAGACCTTCTTCGCCACGGCCGCGGCCTTCGGCGGCCTGTCGCTCTACGGCTACACGACCAGGCGCGATTTGAGCGCGTTCGGCTCGTTCCTGATCATGGGCGTGATCGGCCTGCTGATCGCGATGGTCATCAACATCTTCCTGGCGTCGTCGGCGCTGGCCTTCGCCATTTCGGCGATCGGCGTGCTGGTGTTCGCGGGTCTGACCGCCTACGACACGCAGCGCATCAAGGAGATGTATTTCGAGGGTGACGTCGCGGATGTCGCCGGCCGCAAGGCGATCATGGGCGCGCTGCAGCTCTATCTCGACTTCATCAACCTGTTCATGTTCCTGCTGCAGTTCATGGGCGACCGCCGCTAAACGGTAGCCGTCCGGCTGGACCATAGACTTCGGAAAGGGCGGCCCAACGGCCGCCCTTTCCTTTTGTGCGCTCCTCTGCTGATATTGAGGCAACAGGAAGAACTGCACAAATTATGAGCAATCTGGCGATCAGAGCCGCTACTGCGGCCGACCTCGACCGAATAACCGAAATCTATGCGGACGCGGTCACGCACGGCACCGCAAGCTACGAACTGGAGCCGCCCAGCCGCGCCGAAATGGGCGATCGATTCGACAGTTTGGCACGAGGCGGCTTTCCCTATCTTGTGGCTGAAAGGGAGGGCGTCGTGCTCGGCTACGCCTATGCCGGACCGTTCCGGCCCCGGCCCGCCTATCGCTTCACCGTCGAGGACTCGGTCTATGTGGCGCCCGAGGCCAAGGGCCAGGGCATCGGCCGCCTGCTGATGCTGGCGCTCATCGAGGCGGCACGCCTGGCCGGCTTTCGCCAGATCGTCGCGGTGATCGGCGACGGACATGCCGACAGCGCCTCGGTGCGCCTGCACGAGAAGCTCGGCTTTCGTCACTCCGGGCGCCTGGAAGGCTCCGGCTACAAGCATGGGCGCTGGCTGGATACCGTGTTCATGCAGCTGCCGCTCAACGGCGGCGCGGAAGTGCCGCCGGATCCGGAGTCACTGCCGGAGCGGAGATTTCGCGGCAAATTGGATAGTTAAGCTTCGACCAGCTTCAGCTTGGAATCGAAGACGCGGAGCACGCGGCCGAGTTCCTGACTGCGCTTGAGGATGCGTCCGCCGGCGGCGATGACGGCGAAGGCGCCCTGTCGGCGCGCCAATTTCGGGTCCTTGACGATCTGGAACAGCGGCACTTCGCTGGCGCGGCGGAAGACCGAAAAGACAGCGCGATCGGAAAGATGGTCGATCGCATAGTCGCGCCATTCATTGGCCGCCACCATGCGTCCGTAAAGCCTTAGGATCTGGTCGAGCTCGCGCCGGTCGAAGCGCACCGGCTGGTCGAGGCGTGCGCTGCGCGCCTCATGCAGCGGGATCAGTATTCCGGATGCTTCCCCATCCTCCGTCCCGCTGCTGTGATCGGTCATGCCGCGATCCTTCGATTGAATCTTGCGCCGGCCAAGGTTCGCGCTTTCGCGGCCGAATTGCAAGGGCCGGCGAAGCAGGCTTGCGGTCCGCCGTTTCCGAAAGGTCCAGTCACGTTTGCAAAACGCGTGTTGGAATTGGTGATGCTCTGCCACATTGTCGCCACAAATTATCCGCGCTCATGCCCCAATGTCCGACGAGTTTACCCGCGTTGCCTGAGACGGTTCGGTCCGGCACCGGCTCGTAAACCCCAAGCCCCCCGCCCACGGGTCAGCGTCGGATCGAACCAACCTCGGTTTTTCCTTGGAAAAATCAGGTGCGACGATCCCAAAACCTGAATAACCGGCGTCAGAAGCAAGCTGACGCCGGTTTTTTCATGCCTGTCCGCTCTGGCCCGCCGGCCCCTGTCTCGCGGCCCGGCGGGCGTCATCACAATGCACGCTCAGGGAAGAGAGCTGGAACCGCTGCGCTGGATGAGCGACCAGTCCTAAGGAGCGCATACAGGATCTCATCGCGCCAGATGCCGCCGACACGCAGATGATCACGCAGTAGGCCTTCGCGCCCGAATCTGAGTTTCTCGACCAATTTGCGCGACGGGGTGTTGTTGGGATCGATGAACGCCTGCAGACGGTGCAGGCCGAGATCGTCGAAACAGAAGTCGAGCATCGCCGAGACAGCCTCGGTGGCCATGCCCCGGCTTTGATATGCGGGGTTGATGAAATAGCCGATGGCCGCACGCTTGTTGCGGATGTGGCCATCGTGATAGCTGACGAGGCCGAGGCAGCGGTCAGTCTCAATGTCGGCGACCGCCCAGTGCCGATGGTAGGACGGGGTGCAGGCGACATATCTGAGCACGGTGCGCTCGGTCTCGGTGCGCTTGGTGTGGACTGGTGCGTTCCAAAAACCGCATCGCCTCCGGGTCGGCAAAGCATTCGTGCATCGCATCCGTGTCCTCAGCCCTGAACTGACGCAGGCGCAGCCGCGTCGTTAGGAGAATCGGGTGCGGCTCGGGTCGCTTTGCCATGGATGCTCTGCTTCGTGGGCCCCGGCCGGCTTTCGTCGGCGATCAGGTTTTGTCAGCGGAGCCGTCAGAGCCGGTCAGGCTTGCGGATGAGCGCGGCGCCGAGAATCGGTCCCGGGACGCCGTCTTTGCCGACGGACTGCAGCAGCACGGCACAGCCGCCCTTCTTCGCAATCTCCGTCATCGGCAGCTCGTAACGCTGCGCCTTGCCGTTCCACATGCCGGCGATCTGGATGTCGGAAACGGCGTTCCAATAGGTCATGTTGCGGCCGCTGTTTTCGCCCTGGCCGATCTTCACCATCTGCGGCGGATCGAAATAGACGATCACCACATGGGCGTCGGTCGGCCCATTGCCGGCATCGCCGGCGTCAATCATGACCCGATCGCTGGTGCGGCTCACCTTGATGCCGACCCGCATGCCCTCGCCGGTCCTGTCCATGCGGGCCAGCTCGCCGTCTATCTCCTTGCGGTTGGCGCCGTTGACATGGCTGCGGCCGTTGATGACGGCTTGCGGGGTATAGACCGAACGGCTGCCAAAGGCGCGCATATAGTCATACTGCCGCTCGGTGTTCTCTTTGTTGCTCAGCGTGTCCTGCCAGCCCAGATAGTCCCAGTAATTGACGTGATATGCGAGCGCGACGACATTTTCCTTCGCCGCCAGCTCGGCGAAGAATTCATCGGCCGGCGGACAGGAGCTGCAGCCCTGGCTGGTGAACAACTCGACGACACCCAAAGGCTTTTCAGTCTGCGGCTTGCCGGTCGCGGCTTTCTCAAGCTCGGCTGCCGAGGCCACGCGGCTCAACGCCGTGAGGACCAGCGCAACTGCCGTAAGCCGCAATGGTCCTCGCAATGCCATGACCGTTCCAATTCCCGCCGGTCACGCCGGCCTTGTTCTGGTTGCTAAAATATGTGGCAGAACGGACAGTCAACGGGAAGTCACGTTGCGGTGAAATTTTGTCGCCGCGACCGTAGGTAAGGCGGCGACAGGAGGGGCCACTGCATTCTTCGACCCGGTTCGATTTCGGGACCGCATCGCCGCGAAGGGGTAAGTTTGCTGCTGCCGGAGGATTTCTATTGCGCGCCAATCGGACTTGGACTTTGAGCCGGGCGGAGAATGCTTGGCCTGCCGCAGTTTAATTAGAACGTCAGTAGGCACTAGGCAGTGGGAGTATCCCCCCCTGCCTATGCCTACCCTATTCCCTGTCGCTACGCAGCCAAATCGCGCAGCACGTATTGCAGGATGCCGCCGTTCTTGAAGTAGTCGAGTTCGTCCAGCGTATCGATGCGACAGATGATCGGCACGTTCTTCAGCGTGCCGTCGCCATAGGTGACCTTGGCCGTCATCTTCTGGCGCGGCTTGATGGCATCCAGGCCGTCGATCTCGACCAGCTCGTCGCCCTTGAGGTTGAGGGAAGCCCATGAGGTGCCGTCCTCGAAGACGAAGGGGATGACCCCCATGCCGACCAGGTTCGAGCGGTGGATGCGCTCGAAGGACTGGGCGATGACGGCGCGGACACCAAGGAGGTTGGTTCCCTTGGCTGCCCAGTCGCGCGAGGAGCCGTTGCCATATTCGACGCCGGCGAAGATGACTAGCGGCACGCCTTCCTTCTTGTATTCCATGGCGGCGTCGTAGATCGACATCTCCTCCTTCGAAGGATAGTGGATCGTGTAGCCGCCTTCGCGGCCGTTCTCGCCCAGCATGTGGTTGCGGATGCGGATGTTGGCGAAGGTGCCGCGCATCATCACCTCATGGTTGCCGCGCCGCGTGCCGTACTGGTTGAAGTCGCCGACGCCGACGCCGTGCTCGGTGAGGTACTTGCCTGCCGGCGAAGCCGCCTTGATCGAGCCGGCCGGCGAGATGTGGTCGGTGGTGATCTTGTCGCCGAAGAGACCAAGCACGCGCGCGCCCTTGATGTCGCCCACTTTGCCGAAGGCGCGGCCCATGCCGGCGAAATAAGGCGGGTTCTGCACATAGGTCGAATGATCGTCCCAGGCATAGGTCTGGCCTTCCGGCGCCTTCACCTTCTGCCAATATTCGTCGCCCTTGAAGACGTCGGCATATTTGCGGGCGAAAAGCTCGCGCGTGACGTTCTTCTCGATGAACTCCTGGATCTCGGCCGAGGTCGGCCAGATGTCCTTGAGATAGACCGGCTTGCCGTCGCTGCCCTCGCCGAGCGGCTCGGTGGTGAGGTCCTTGGTGACGGTGCCGGCCAGCGCATGCGCCACCACCAGCGGCGGCGAGGCGAGATAGTTCGCCTGGACGTCCGGAGAAACCCGGCCTTCGAAGTTGCGGTTGCCGGACAACACCGCGGCAGCAATCAGGCCTTTGTCGTTGATGGTCTTGGAGATCGGCGCCGGCAGTGGGCCGGAATTGCCGATGCAGGTGGTGCAGCCGAAGCCGACCAGGTTGAAGCCGATCTGGTCGAGTTCCTTCTGCAGGCCGGATTTCTCGAGATATTCGGCGACCACCTGGCTTCCGGGCGCCAGCGAGGTCTTCACCCACGGCTTCTGCTTCAGGCCGCGCCGGTTGGCATTGCGAGCCAACAGGCCGGCGCCGATCAAGACGCTTGGGTTGGAGGTGTTGGTGCACGACGTGATGGCGGCGATCACGACGTCGCCATGGCCGAGATCGTGAGCGGTGCCTTCGACGGCGTAACGCTTCGAGATCTCGACGGCCTTTTTGTACTCGGTCTCCATCGCCTTGGCGAAGCCGGCGGGAATATCCTGCAGCGCGACGCGGCCTTCCGGGCGCTTCGGGCCGGCCATCGACGGCACGACGTCGCCGAGATCGAGCTCGAGCAGATCGGTAAAGACCGGATCGGCCGAGCCGGCGTCGCGCCACATGCCCTGCGCCTTGGAATAGGCCTCGACCAGCGCGATGCGGCTTTCCTCGCGGCCGGACATTGTCAGATAGCGGATGGTCTCGCTATCGACCGGGAAAAAGCCGCAGGTGGCGCCATATTCCGGCGCCATGTTGCCGATGGTGGCGCGGTCGGCCAGCGTCATGTTGGACAGGCCTGGGCCGAAGAACTCGACGAACTTGCCGACGACGCCCTTCTTGCGCAGCATCTGGGTGACGGTGAGCACGAGGTCGGTGGCGGTGACGCCTTCCTTGAGCCTGCCGGTGAGGCGGAAGCCGATCACCTCCGGCAGAAGCATGGAGACCGGCTGGCCAAGCATCGCGGCCTCGGCCTCGATGCCGCCGACGCCCCAGCCGAGCACGCCCAGGCCGTTGATCATGGTGGTGTGCGAATCGGTGCCGACACAGGTGTCGGGATAGGCTGTGGTCTCGCCCTCTTCCGCGTTGGTCCACACCACCTGTCCCAGATATTCGAGATTGACCTGGTGGCAGATGCCGGTGCCCGGCGGCACGACGCGGAAGTTGCGGAAGGCCTGCTGGCCCCACTTCAGGAACTTGTAGCGCTCCTCGTTGCGCTCATATTCGAGCTCGACATTGCGGGCGAAGGCCATCGGCGTGCCGAATTCGTCGACGATGACGGAGTGGTCGATGACGAGATCCACAGGCACCAGCGGGTTGATCTTCTCCGGATCGCCGCCGAGCGCCCTGATGCCGTCGCGCATGGCCGCGAGATCGACAACGGCCGGAACGCCGGTGAAATCCTGCATCAGCACGCGCGCCGGGCGGTAGGCGATCTCGACGCCGGCAGTGCCCTTGTCGGTGAGCCATGCCGCGACCGCCTGGATGCTTTCCTTGGTGACCGAGCGGCCGTCTTCGTTGCGCAGCAGGTTCTCCAGCAGCACCTTCATCGAATAGGGCAGCTGGGCAATGCCGCCAAGGCCGTTTTTCTCCGCCTCTGCGAGGTCGAAATAGACATAGTCCGCGCCACCCACGGTCAGGGTGCGGCGGCAGTTGAAACTATCGAGGGATTTCGTCACGGCGATCCGTCCTTGTCTGTTCAGCCTGAAAGGGAACGGACGCCGTTGGCATGCAATCACGCGCAAAGGTGCGGGTACGGCCATTTCCGCTGTCCGCTCCCGAGCAACCCGAGCCGTTGAAGGCGGCGCGTGCGCTGGTTCGGCGCTAATTCTGTTCCCGCGCCGACCGCTGGCACGGATGAACCGCATATAGAGAATTTTCTGGAATAGTTCTAGACAGTCGAAAAGCAAATTTGTGCGATGCGGCGGCGGCCGCGAAACGGTGCTTTCGGGACGGGCAAGGATGCGGCTGATCGCCGAAAATCTGGGCGGCGAGCGCGGCGGCGAGACGGTTTTTTCCGGCATCGAATTCGCCCTCGACCGGGGCGAGGCACTCGTCGTCACCGGGCCGAACGGCGCCGGCAAATCGACCCTTTTGCGGGTCATCGCCGGCTTGCTGCCGCCGGCCGAAGGCAAGGTGAAGGTCGAGGGCGGCGGCGACGAGTTTCCATCGGTCGCTTCGGCCTCGCACTATCTCGGCCATCTCAATGCGATGAAGACGGCATTGAGCGTCGAAGAAAACCTGGGCTTCTGGCGCGCCTTCCAGGGCGAGGCTGGTTTGAGCGTGGGGCAGGCGCTGGAGACGGTCGGATTGGACGGGCTCGGGCACCTGCCGTTCGGCTACCTTTCGACCGGGCAAAGGCGGCGCGCGTCGATCGCGAAGCTCCTGGTCAGCCGCCGGCCGGTCTGGCTGCTCGACGAACCGACCGCTGGGCTGGACAAGGCTTCGGAGGAACGATTCGCGGGATTGATGAGAGGGCATTGCCGAGAGGGAGGCATCATCGTGGCGGCCACGCATTTGCCGCTCGGGCTCGAGGGAGCAAAGACGTTGAGGATGGGTGACTGATGTCGGCGCGAGGCACCCCTGGGCGAAGGCATATCAAGTCATGCTAGCCCTCTTCCTCCGCGATATCCGCCTCTCCATCCGCGCCGGCGGCGGCGCGCTGATCGGCGTCATCTTCTTCCTGGCGGTGATTGCCACGGTCCCGTTCGGCGTCGGGCCCGACCTCAACCTGTTGTCGCGCATCGGTCCGGCGATCCTGTGGATCGCCGCCCTGCTCGCCTGCCTGCTTGGGCTCGACCGCCTCTTCCAGGCCGATCGGGAGGACGGCTCGCTCGATCTTCTGGTGCTCAACAGCGACCGTCACATGCTGGCGTTGACGGTGCTGACCAAGTGTCTGGCGCATTGGGCGGGCAGCGTGCTGCCGCTGGTGATCGCGGCACCTCTGCTCGGCCTGTTCATGAACATGGAGCCGCTCGGTATCGGCGCGACGGCATTTACGCTTCTTGTCGGCACGCCGGCCATAACCTTCATCGGCGCCGCCGGAGCGGCCGTGGCAGTGGCGCTGCCGCGCGGCGGGCTCTTGATCTCCGTGCTGGTGCTGCCGCTCACCATTCCGGTGCTGATCTTCGGCGTCTCGGCGAGCTATGGCGCGGTGGCCGATCCCGCGCCGTTCCTGCAGCCCTTCCTCATTCTTGCCGCGCTGACGCTGTTTCTTGCCGTGGTCGGACCGCTGGCCGCGGCGCTGGCGTTGCGGCACGGGACGGATTGAGGCGCTGGGGCGTTTCTCAACTGCGGCGCCGCGCCTGATTGCGCGGCATGTGACGCAGAGTTAAGGGAAGGCATGGTCGAACGGATTGGCATGGCAGGCGCGGAAGGTGCGCAGATGGAGCGGCTGATATGAGCGCGCATGCTCTCTATGTCGCCGCCGCCTATGCCATCAGCGCGATCGTGCTCGTCGGGCTGATCGGCTGGATCCTGCTCGACCAGCGGGCGCGCAAGCGTGAGCTCGCGGCGCTCGACGCGGCCGGCGTGCGGCGGCGCTCCGACAAGGCCGGGACGGCGAAGCCGTGAGCGCGGAAACCGGAGCCCCGGCATCGCCCCGTCGCCGCCTGTTCGTGCTGCTTCCGCTGCTGGTATTCCTGGGCTTGGCGGGGTTGTTCCTGTCGCAGCTTTTGTCCGGCCGCGACGAGTCTGAAATTCCCTCGGCCCTGATCGGCCTGCCGGCGCCGCAGACGAACCTGCCGCCGCTCGGAGGCTCGAACCTGCCGGGGCTGGACTCAAGATCCTTCGCCGGCAAAGTGACGCTGGTCAACGTCTTCGCATCTTGGTGCGCGCCGTGCCGGGAAGAGCATCCGGTGCTTCTGGCGTTGTCGCAGGACAAGCGGTTCACGCTTGCCGCGCTGAACTACAAGGACGAGCCGGCAAACGCCCGTCGCTTCCTTGGCGATCTCGGCAATCCCTACCAGGCGATCGGCGTCGATCCGGCCGGGCGCGCGGCGATCGACTGGGGCGTCTACGGCGTGCCGGAGACCTTCGTCATCGGCAAGGACGGCAAGATTGCCTACAAGCATGTCGGGCCGCTGACGCCGGAATCGGCGAAGGATTTGCTGTTGCCGCAGATCGAGAAGGCCCTGGCGGTTTCGGGTTAGGCGCCCCTTGCGTCGTCATTCCAGTGCGAGGCAAGGAGCGAAGCGACGCGGCGCAAAGGCCGGCTCGACCGGCTTCGAACTCAACCGTAAATCTGCTTGTGGATCTGGTAGAGCATCTCGGAGCGGTCGGCACGCAGATCGGCGAGATCGCGGCTCGACAGGTTCTCGATTTCTGCGACGAGACGATTGTAGTGGCGGCGCTTGGCGAGGTTGGTGCGAGCGCGGGTGACGAGGTTGTCGAAGATCATGACGAGGTTCCTTCTGAGTTATTCCTCCCTGATCGATTGCGAGAATGACATAGGAATGGTGCATTGCAAAAGAAAGATGTTGCAATGCACCATTGCAAGCAGCGCATAGCCGGTTAATGGCGTCTTAGCCCCTCCACGCGTCAACATGCCGTGAGAGGCATCCGCGATCTTGCCTTCTCCGCTCTGTGCTGGCT
>NZ_RZST01000279.1:0-8340 GCF_003997575.1 Mesorhizobium sp. M1A.F.Ca.IN.022.07.1.1 | reverse complement strand
TCTCCATGAACCAGAAGCGGTCGGCTTTGAGGGCCTCGGAAGCATCGACGATGAATTCGATCGTGCCGGCGCCCGAATAGCTGATTGCCTTGGCGGCCTTCACCGCCGCTTCCGTCATCGCCTTGCGCAGCGCCGGCGTCATGCCGGGGGCGGGCGCCTCCTCGATCACCTTCTGGTGGCGGCGCTGCGCCGAGCAGTCGCGCTCGAAAAGATGCACGACATTGCCGAAATTGTCGCCGAACACCTGGACTTCGATGTGTCGCGGCTTGTCGACATATTTTTCGACCAGAACGCGGTCGTCGCCGAAGGCAGCCTTGGCCTCGCGCCGCGCTCCGGACAGCGCCTCGGAGAAGTCGTCCGGATGGTCGACGCGCCGCATGCCCTTGCCGCCGCCGCCGGCGCGCGCCTTGATCAGCACCGGGTAGCCGATCTCGCGCGCTTTTGTGGCAAGCAGCACAATCTCCTGCGCTTCGCCGTGATAGCCGGGCACCACCGGAACGCCGGCCTTTTCCATCAACCGCTTGGCGGCATCCTTCAGCCCCATGGCGCGGATCGAGGCGGCGGACGGGCCGATGAAGATGAGGCCCGCCGCCGTCACCTGGTCGACGAAGTCGGGGTTCTCCGACAGGAAGCCGTAGCCGGGGTGGATTGCCTCGGCGCCTGTGGCAAGCGCCGCGGCAATGATCCTGTCGCCGCGCAGATAGCTGTCACCGACCGGCGAGGGGCCGACATGCACCGCCTCGTCGGCCATCTCGACATGCAGCGCTCGCGCGTCGGCCTCCGAATAGACGGCGACTGTTCGCACGCCGAGCTTGCGCGCGGTGCGGATGACGCGGCAAGCGATCTCGCCGCGATTGGCGATCAGGATCTTGCCGAACATGAAGCCTTCCGAGTTTGCGACGGGCAGCGCCAATTCGGCAGGCGCGGGCCTACTTCGATGCGGCGATCTCGCAGGCGCCGCCCGTAGTCACCTTGTAGTGCGCGCGCGTGGCCAGGCAGGATTTCATCGCCAGCTCTTCCGCAACCTTTTGGGACGGCGCATTCAGGTGTCCACCACAGATGATATAAGACGACATGATCCGGGCATAAGGCGTGGTCGCGTAGGCTGAATGGCCGCTCGCCGCCAGATAGGCCTTGTACGCCCTGTTGCACGGATCCTTGGGATTGCGTGGGATGTAGGGTGGAAAGCGCTTGTCCCCCTCGCTTCCAGCCAGCGACCCGGCGACGACAGCGCCGCACGAGGCGCATATAAGCATTCCTGCAAGTATCGACGCGGATGCTTTCCGCAGATATTCTCGTGTCATTTTTACCCCATCCCCATGAGACAATGCAGGATGAGCAATATCGAATATTTGCCGGCGTCGCTAGATGGTCACTCAAGAATCTCGATCTCGTGAACGGGTGGAACGTCTTTGTCATAAAGTTCAGGCTCCCCCAATCGCAGCAACGGCTGAGCTGTATAGTCTGGCAGTCAGATCGTCGAAGCAGCAGAAAGTGACGGTCTCGGGGATGGCGTATTCGCCTAGAAAAACAGCAACCGTGCCGACGGCTACTTCGGTAGCCTGATCTTTCGGATAGCCGTAGATGCCGGTCGAGATCGCCGGAAATGCTATCGTTCGACAGTCCTTACCGGTGGCAATCTCCAGCGAGCGCCGATAGCAGGAGGCGAGCAACTCCGCCTCGCTCTCGCCCCCGCCGTGCCAGACCGGGCCGACAGTGTGAATGACATAGCGCGCCGGCAGCCGGTAGCCTTTCGTCAGTTTGGCATCCCCGGTCCTGCAGCCGTTCAGCGTGCGGCATTCGGCGACCAGCTCCGGCCCGGCGGCGCGGTGGATAGCGCCGTCGACACCACCGCCGCCGAGCAGCGAGGAATTGGCGGCATTGACGATGGCATCGACCTTAAGCCTGGTGATGTCGCCGGTATGCACGCGGATCCTATCGCTGACGCCGCTCATCGTCACATCCTGAACACGCCGAACTTCGTTTCCTCGACCCCGGTATTGAGCGCCGCCGAGAGGCTGAGCGCCAGCACCTCGCGCGTCCTGGCCGGATCGATGATGCCGTCGTCCCAAAGCCTTGCCGAAGAATAGAGCGGGTGACCCTCATGCTCGTATTTCATCAGGATCGGCTTCCTGAATTTCGCTTCCTCTTCGGCGCTCCACTCACCGCCCTTGCGCTCGATGCCCTCGCGCTTGACCATGGCGAGCACCGTCGCCGCCTGCTCGCCGCCCATCACCGAAATGCGCGCATTCGGCCACATCCACAGGAAGCGGGGCGAATAGGCGCGGCCGCACATGCCGTAATTGCCGGCGCCGAACGAACCGCCGATGATCACCGTAAGCTTCGGCACGCGTGCCGTGGCGACCGCCGTGACCAGCTTGGCGCCGTCCTTGGCGATGCCGCCGGCCTCATACTTTCGCCCGACCATGAAGCCGGTGATGTTCTGCAGGAAGATCAGCGGAATGCCGCGCTGGCAGCAGAGCTCGATGAAATGCGCGCCCTTCAGCGCGCTTTCCGAGAACAGCACCCCATTGTTGCCGAGGATGCCGACCGGCATGCCGTGCAGACGCGCAAAACCGGTGACCAAGGTGGTGCCGTAATTCTGCTTGAACTCGTCGAACTCGGAACCGTCGACCAGACGCGCGATCACCTCGCGAACGTCATAGGGCTGGCGCAAATCAGTCGGCACGATGCCGTAGAGTTCATGCGGATCGTGAAGCGGTGATACTGGTTTCTGTAAGTTCAGGCTTACGGCCTTGTTCCGATTCAGGTTCTTGACGATGCGTCGGCAAATGGCCAGCGCGTGCTCGTCATCCATGGCATAGTGGTCGGCGACGCCGGAAAGCCTGGTGTGGACCTCGGCGCCGCCGAGCTCCTCGGCGCTGACGTCCTCGCCGGTGGCAGCCTTCACCAGCGGCGGGCCGCCAAGAAAAATGGTCGCCTGGTTGCGCACCATGATCGTTTCGTCCGACATCGCCGGCACATAGGCCCCGCCCGCCGTGCAGGAGCCCATGACGCAAGCGATCTGCGGGATGCCGGCTGCCGACATGTTGGCCTGGTTGTAGAAGATGCGGCCGAAATGCTCACGGTCGGGGAAGACCTCGTCCTGGTTGGGCAGGTTGGCGCCGCCGCTGTCGACCAGGTAGACGCAAGGCAGCTTGTTCTGCAGCGCGATCTCCTGCGCGCGCAGATGCTTCTTCACCGTCACCGGATAATAGGTGCCGCCTTTCACCGTCGCGTCGTTGACGACGACCATCACCTCCCGGCCTTCGACACGGCCGATGCCGGTGATGATGCCGGCCGACGGAATATCCTCGCCATACATCGACCATGCCGCGAACTGGCCGACCTCGAGAAAAGGCGAGCCGGTGTCGAGCAGTTGCGCCAATCTTTCGCGCGGCAGCAGCTTGCCGCGGCTTTGGTGGCGCTCGCGCGCCTCGTCCGAGCCGCCGCGCTCGATGCCCGCCGCCTTCTCGGCGATATCGTCGACCAGCGCCCGCATGCGCTCGGCATTGGCGCGGAAGCTTTCCGAGGAGGGGGAGATTTGGGTTTGGAGTGTGGCCACGTTATTCCTCACACCTCTTGATGCCGCAACGCAACCAGTGTAACAGCCCGCACCCGGATGCTGCGTGCGCAGCGCGGCATCTTTTGTACGAATGACACCTCAGGAGGCGACGATGAAAGGCATCGATATGCGTTTCACCAAATGTCTCCCCTCGGCCATGGCCTGACGCCGCTGAAGGGCGGCTTTCCACGTCCCGGATTCGAGCAAAAGGAACACGGCGCCTGCAAGCGCTGTGGGTGTCACTATGTATGTGCGGTTTGTAACGCCGCTGATCCATCCGAAGAGCCGGGTAGAGAGCGGCTTTTTCCATGCGTCCTGGTACTTGTACCGGAATGGCTGCCCGGACTGGATCCATGGCGAACTGGAGGATCAGTTCGACTGGTTCAATCGGCATTTGCCCATTCCTGGCCGGGTTGGGCGGCATTTCAAGCGCCGTGAGCCGATTTGGGGCGTCTGCTGGTTCCACCCGAACGCCAAGGAAGCCATCAGCCGTGCGCGCTATTGCGCCTGGCTGATCGAGGAGGGCGGCTTGCCTGTGCGCTCGATCACGTCCCGGCGCCAGCGTGAGGTTCTGTGGCGCGATGAGCATCAGATCGTCGCCAAGCCGACCGACGACCTGCCCAAGGCGTTCTGCTGAGGTGACGGAGGGAGACATCACACTCCCTCCGCCATGATCTCGCGGCCGATCAGCCAGCGGCGGATCTCGCTGGTGCCGGCGCCGATCTCGTAGAGCTTGGCGTCGCGCAGAAGCCGCCCGGTCGGATAATCGTTGATATAGCCGTTGCCGCCGAGCAGCTGGATGGCATCGAGCGCCATCTGCGTCGCCTTTTCGGCCGCGAAGAGCACGCAGCCGGCGGCGTCCTTGCGCGTGGTCTCGCCGCGGTCGCAGGCACCGGCCACGGCGTAGACATAGGCGCGCGCCGCGTTCATCGTCGAATACATGTCGGCAAGCTTGCCCTGCACCAGCTGAAAACTGCCGATCGGCTGGCCGAACTGCTTGCGCTCATGCACGTAAGGCACCGCCACGTCGAGGCAGGCCGCCATCAGCCCGATCGGCCCGCCGGAGAGCACGGCGCGCTCATAGTCGAGGCCCGACATCAGCACCTCGACGCCGCGCCCTTCCTCATGCAGCACATTCTCGAACGGCACCTCGACATTCTCGAAGACGAGCTCGCCGGTGTTCGAGCCGCGCATGCCGAGCTTGTCCAGTTTTTGGGCCACCGAAAACCCGGCAAAGGTTTTTTCGATGATGAAGGCGGTGATGCCGCGCGAATTGCGCTCCGGATCGGTCTTGGCATAGACCACCAAGGTCTCGGCATCGGGTCCGTTGGTGATCCACATTTTCGAACCGTTGAGCACATAGCGGTCGTTGCGCTTTTCGGCGCGCAGCCGCAGCGACACGACGTCCGAGCCTGATCCGGATTCCGACATCGCCAGCGCGCCGACCTTTTCGCCCGAGCAGAGCGCAGGGAGGTATTTCTCCTTCTGTGCCGGCGTTGCCCAGCGGTTGATCTGGTTGACGCAGAGATTGGAATGCGCGCCGTAGGAGAGGCCGACCGAGGCGGATGCGCGGGAAATCTCCTCCATCGCCACGACATGCGCGAGATAGCCCATACCGCTGCCGCCGAACTCGGGATCGGCGGTGATGCCGAGCAGGCCGAGCTCGCCGAGCTCCCCCCACAGATGTGCCGGGAATTCGTTGGAGCGGTCGATATCGGCCGCGATTGGCGCGATCCTGTCTTGTGCGAAGCGCCTTACGGTATTGCGCAACGCCTCGATGTCGGCATCAAGCCCGAAGTTCAGCGTATTGATGTACATGGCGTTCCTCCCGGCGCATGACCCCGAAATCGACTTCGATAAGGATAATGCGCGAAATCAAAGTGCCGCGGCCTCCTTTGCGCGTCGGACGGGACGCGTTGCGCTGCCGGCGCCGATCTTCGCGCCGACGAGCCGCCTTGTCATCGAAAGATATGTCGTGGTGACTTCAGAGATCGACAGCCGCTCGCCCGGACGGAACCAGACGATGACGCCGGTCATCATCTGGATCAGCGCCATGGCGGTCAGGCCGACATCGTCGATCTCGAAGATGCCGGCGTCGGCGCCGTCGCGCAGGATCGCGCGCAATTCCTTCTCATAGGCCGTGCGCATCTTGAGGATCTGCGTCAGCCGCTCATGCGAGAGGCTGCGCAATTCCATGTTGGAGACATGGGTGGCGCGGCGCCGCTCGATATGGAAGGCAATGTGGTTCTCGACATAGGCGGCGAGCCGCGCCGCCGGATCGGCCGCTGCCAGGCGCGCGTCATCCCAGGCCTTGAGCAGGCCTTCCATATGCTCGCGCATCAGCGTGAACAGCAGATCCTCCTTGGTGGGAAAATAGCGATAGAGCGCGGCGGCCTGCACGCCGACTTCGGTCGCCAGCTGGCGCATCGACATCGCCTCATAGCCGAGCCGCGCGATCAGGCCGACCGCCGCCTCGCGAACGGCCGCCTCGGTTTTTTCGCCATCTGAACCCGTGGTGCGTGCCATGTTTGCCTCTGCGAAGCAGATAATAAAACGAACGTTCAATTAATTCAAGCGGGCAAGCGAAGGTGTTCAGGCCGAAGGGCAAGGGCCTGCACTCGGTCTGACGCAAGCCTCGGCTGGATCTGTAGAGCGGAGCGACTTAATCGCCGCGGAAAGCGCGGCTCGCCTGATCGGTCAGGGGCTTAAGCAGATAGGAAAGCACCGTGCGGTCGCCGGTTCTCAGGAACACCTCCGCCGGCATTCCCGGCTTCAGTTCCAGCGATCCCGCCTGTTTGAGGCTGCTTTGCGTCAGCACGATGCGCACCGCGTAATAGGCGACCCCGGCTTTCTGGTCCTCGATGAGGTCGGGCGAGATACGGTCAACCTGGCCCTCGACTTCCGGCGTGATCTGCTGGCTGAAGGCCGAAAGGCGAAGCGTGGCGTTCTGTCCGATGCGCACCTGGTCGATGTCCTGCGGCGCGACGCGCGCCTCGACCACCAGCGCGTCGGCGCTCGGCACGATCTGCATGATCGCCTCGCCGGGCGCGATCACGCCGCCGATCGTGTGCACGGCCAGCTGATGCACCCGGCCCGATTGCGGGGCGCGGATATCGATCTGCTTCAGCGTTTGTTCGGCCGCGATCTGACGCTCGCGCAGTTCGCTCATCTTGCCGTCGATCTCCCTCAGTTCGCCCGCCACTTCGCTGCGCAGGTCCTGATCGATCTGGATGATCGCCAGTTCCATCTCGCTGATGCGCCCGCGCGTCTGCGCGGCGGCGGCGATCAACTGCCCGTTTTCGCCGTCGAGCCTTGCCTCGGCGCGTTCGCGATCGGCCAGACGCGAGATCGGCACCAGCTTCTTTTTCCAGAGGTCCCGCATGCCCTCGAGCTCGATCTTGGTGAGGGATATCTCCTGCTGCTTGCTCCTGAGCTGGGCCTCGATACCCGCGATCTCCTGACGGAACTGCACGATGCGCTCGCGTAGCTGTGAAATCTTGCCCTCGCGCGCCTGCCGCCGCAGCGCGAACAGCCTGTTCTCGCCGTCGATGAGATGACCAATCTGAGGGGCATGCGCGTTTCCCGACAGCTGCTCGGGATAGAGCACCGCCTGGGCGCCGTCGCGTTCGGCAATCAGCCGGGCGCGGCGGGCAGAGAGCTCGTCGAGACCGTTGTCGACGATGGCGAGATTGGCACGCGCCACCGTGTCGTCCAGCCGCACCAGGACGTCGCCCGCCTCGACCGTGCTGCCGTTCTGCACGTTGAGAGCGCCGACGACGCCGCCTTGCGGATGCTGGACGGACTTCACGTTCGAGCCGACGACCAGATGGCCGCCTGCGACCACGGCTCCGGCAAGACTGCTTGATGCCGCCCAAAGGCCGAGCCCGCCGACAAGCAGCGCCGCTGCGATCGCTCCCGCCCGGACGTTCCTGCGAATGGCCTGACGCAAGCGCTGCTGCTGGGGCGAAGCACCTTCGATCGGCTTCGAACCGCGGTCGAGCAGCGCGATCGCGCGCGCTCTGGCGGACAATGCGAAGTCGCGCACCACGCGCAACGCATCGGCTTTGAAATAGGGAGTTGCCGACCTCATCTCAGCCCGCCGATCCGACCGCATGCAGCGGTTTCGTCACCGGCTGCAAAGCCTGCCGTGCGATCTCGCTCTTCAGCCCGAATGCCTGCTGCCTGCCGCCATTCAGCACCAGCAAGTGGTCGAGCGCGGCGAGGGCGCTGGGACGATGCGCGACCACGATGACGATGCCGCCGCGCGCTTTGATGCCTTCGATGGCACGCGTCAGCGCTTGGTCGCCCGCGGCATCGAGGTTGGAATTCGGCTCGTCGAGCACGACGAGGAACGGATTGCCGAACAGCGCGCGCGCCAGGCCTAGACGCTGACGCTGTCCGGCGGAAAGTGCCGCGCCGCTCTCGCCGATCTCGGTTTGATAGCCTTCGGGCAGGCGCAGGATCATGTCGTGCACGCCGGCAGCCTGGGAGGCCTCGATGATCGCCTCCGGCATGGCGTTCTCGTCGAAGCGGCTGATGTTCTGGGCGACCGTACCGGCGAACAATTCGACATCCTGCGGCAGATAGCCGATATGGCGGCCAAGCGCCTGCGCCGGCCACTGCTCGATTGCAGCGCCGTCGAGACGGATCTTGCCGCGCATCGTGGGCCATACGCCGACGAGCGCGCGCACGAGCGAGGATTTTCCGGAGCCGCTCGGGCCGATCAGGCCCATGCCGGAGCCGGCGTCGAGCGAAAAGTCGATATCCTCCAGCAG
>NZ_RZST01000278.1:0-8348 GCF_003997575.1 Mesorhizobium sp. M1A.F.Ca.IN.022.07.1.1 | reverse complement strand
CCTTTCCATGATTGCGCTTGAAGCCATCGGCACCCAGCAGAACCTTTTGAACCAAAGCCCGGGCTTGGCCGGACCAGCTTGTTTGCTCGCACAGAGCCGGCGCGGGAGATCCCGGCCGTTTTCATCGCGCAAGCGATTCCCCCGCCACGGGAGCACGCCTGCGAAAATCGTCGCGATCATCTGAAACCCGGAAGCGCCTTGCACATCTTACCCTGGCGGGAAGCTGCAGGGCGGGCGGTTCCAGGATTGCAGTGATCCAATGTCGCTTTTATGATTTGGCGGGTTGGAAGGCAACCCCGATTTCGGATGCCGGCAAAAAGCGCTTCCGCAGGGGAAGGTGGCGCTCCACCTACTGCATGAAAGGCTTGGTTAACCTTCTCTGGATACCAATCGTTAATCGGGTTGGCCGCCAGACAGGCCGTTCTGCCAAACAGGCCGGCGCGAGGCGCCTAACGGGGAGCGACTAGAATAGAGATGGGAATGGCAGGCACCGCAGACAAGGAGCGTGGCGCCGCCGGATATCTGCGGCTCATGGCAAGGACTGTTTTCCTGCTGGTGATCCTGCTTGGCGCGACCGCCGCCTCGCGGGCCGACGGGTTGCTTGGCGCCACCGGCTACAAGATGGCCGGCGACGCGACCAAGATGCGCATCGTCGTGACCTTCGACCGAGAACCGGACGTGAAGTGGTTTCTGCTGCGCGGTCCCAGCCGCCTTGTCGTCGACCTGCCGCGCACGCGATTCGCCCTCAACGCCAAGGACGTGAAGCCGCGCGGGCTGGTGCGCGCCGTCCGCTACGGCGATCAGGGCAAAGGCTCTCGGCTGATCCTGTCCGGCAAGGGACCGTTTGCCGTCGACAAGCTCGAGGTGCTGAAGAATGACGATGGCAGCGGCTATCGCGTCGCCATCGACATGTCGGCCGCATCCGAAAGAGAATTCGACGAGGCTTTGGCCAACCAATCGCTGACGACCGGCTCGACCGTTTCTACCGACAAGGGCGGCCGTGTCGGCACAGGGCCGATTTCGGCGCCTGGGCACCGCTTCACAGTGGTCATCGATCCGGGTCATGGCGGCGTCGACGGCGGCGCGGAGAGCGCCGGCGGCACGGTCGAGAAGAACGTCACGCTCGCCTTTGCGACCGAACTACGTGACAAGCTGGCCGCGGTCGGCAGCTATGATGTCTATATGACACGGGACAGTGACGTGTACCTGCCGCTCGACGAGCGCGTGCGCATCGCCCGCCAGCACGAAGCCGATCTGTTGATCTCCATCCATGCCGATACGATCGCCGTCAAGGGTCTCCGCGGTGCCACCGTCTACACGCTCTCGGACAAGGCTTCCGATCCCGAGGCTCAGGCGCTCGCCGATCGTGAAAACCTCTCCGACCAGTTCGCCGGCCTGAAGATCGAGGACGACAACAAGGAGGTCACCGACATCCTGATCGACCTGATCCGGCGCGAGACCCACGGCTTTTCGATGAGCTTTGCGCACACGCTGGTCGGCCAACTGTCGACCAGCGTCGGTCTGATCAACAATCCGCAGCGCTCGGCGGGTTTCAAGGTGCTGAAGGCGCCCGACGTGCCCTCGGTTCTGGTCGAGCTTGGTTACCTCTCCAACAGCAAGGACGAGGCGCAATTGCTCAGCGCCGACTGGCGCGGCAAGGCGGCTCAGAGCATAACCAATGCCGTTGCCCTGTTTGCCGCGGCGAAAGCGGGAGCCAGGGCTGGGGGCTGACGGGGACCGAACCCGCCCACAACCTTGGGCCGTCCTACAACCGCAAGCAGCGTTGCGCGACGACAACACGTGGCGTTATTATTTGACGGACGGAGTTCCTGAAACTTCGTGCTGCCGTATTTTGTCCACATGGTCGCGACAATGGGTTTCCATTGCGGATTGGGACCGCCCCTGAAGCTTGCGCGACTGTCGGCTTCGTTTAGGAAATCCCGGACCTCGGACTGGAGCGGGCATGATTCGTCTCATCGGCTATTTCTTCGGCATCGGCACGACGCTGGCGCTGCTGGTCGCTGCGGGCCTTGCCATCTATATCGGCCATCTGACGAAGGATCTGCCCGACTACGAGGTTCTGGCCAAATATGAGCCGCCGGTGACGACGCGCATCCATGCCTCGGATGGCTCGCTGATGGCCGAATATGCTCGCGAGCGGCGCCTTTATCTGCCGATCCAGGCGATCCCGGACCGCGTCAAGGCAGCCTTCATGTCGGCCGAGGACAAGAACTTCTATAACCATCCGGGCATCGACATCACCGGCCTCGGCCGCGCCATCATCGTCAATCTGCAGAATTTCGGCTCCGGCAGGCGTCAGGTCGGCGCCTCGACGATCACGCAGCAGGTTGCAAAGAACTTCCTGCTGACCTCCGACCAGACCTACGAGCGCAAGATCAAAGAGATGATCCTGGCCTTCCGCATCGAACAGGCCTATTCGAAGGACCGCATCCTCGAGCTCTATCTCAACGAGATCTTCTTCGGCTTCGGCGCCTATGGCGTGGCCGGCGCCGCGCTGACCTATTTCGACAAGTCGGTCAACGAACTCACCGTCGCTGAAGCCGCTTACCTTGCTTCGCTGCCCAAGGGCCCCAACAACTATCATCCCTTCAAGCATGCCGACCGGGCGATCGAGCGCCGCAATTGGGTCATCGATCAGATGGTCGAGAACGGCTACGTCACGCGCGAGGAGGGCGACAAGGCCAAGGCCGAGCCGCTCGGCGTGAAGCCGCGCCGCAACGGCTCCTACCTGTTCGCGGGCGAGTATTTCACCGAGGAGGTGCGCCGCCAGATCATCGCCCGCTACGGCGAGAATGCGCTCTATGAGGGCGGCCTGTCGGTGCGCACCACGCTCGATCCGAAAATCCAGCTCATCGCCCGCAAGGCGATGCAGAACGGATTGCTGAAATACGATACGCTGCGCGGCTATCGCGGACCGGTGACCCATATCGACGTTTCCGGCGACTGGGGCGTGCCGCTCGGCGCGGTCAAGGGGCTGGAGGACGTGCCGGAGTGGACGCTCGCCGTCGTGCTTGACAGTTCTGCCGACGGGCTGACGATCGGCATTCAGCCGGCGCGCCAGGTCTCCGGCGACCTCGTCAAGGACCGCGTCGAGGGCACCGTCAGCAAGGACGACATGGGCTTTGCCATGCGCCATTTCGTCAACGGCAAGTCCGTCAGGGCGAAATCTCCGGCGGAAGTGCTTGAACCCGGCGACGTCATCTTCGTGCAGAAGAACGAGGGCTCCGACAACGCCTATAGCCTGCGCCAGGTGCCCGAGGTCGAAGGCGGCCTGGTTGCCATGGATCCGCATACCGGGCGTGTGTTGGCCATGGTCGGCGGCTTCTCCTACGCGCAGTCGGAGTTCAACCGCGCTACCCAGGCGATGCGCCAGCCGGGCTCCTCGTTCAAGCCGATCGTCTATTCGGCGGCGCTCGACAACGGCTACACGCCGGCTTCCGTGATCATGGACGGGCCGATCACCATCCAGAGCGGCAACACGACCTGGACGCCGAAGAACTATGACGGCACGGCCGCCGGCCCGGCCACCTTGCGCTCGGGCATCGAGAAGTCGCGCAACCTGATGACGGTGCGGCTGGCCAACGACATGGGCATGAAGCTGGTCGTCGAATATGCCGAGCGTTTCGGCGTTTACGATCATCTTGCGCCCTATCTGCCGATGGCTCTGGGCTCCGGCGAGACGACGGTCATGCGCATGGTGTCGGCCTATTCGATCATGGCCAATGGCGGCAAGTCGATCAAACCGTCGCTGATCGACCGCATCCAGGATCGCTACGGCAAGACCGTGTTCAAGCAGGACGAACGCGGCTGCGAGGGCTGCAACGCCGCCGAATGGAAGAACCAACCCGAGCCGGAACTGGTCGACAATTCCGAGCAGGTGCTCGATCCGATGACCGCCTACCAGATCACCTCCATGATGGAGGGCGTGGTGCAGCGCGGCACCGGCGCCACCATCGCCGAGCTCGGCCGCCATATCGCCGGCAAGACCGGAACCACCAATGACGAGAAGGACGCCTGGTTCATCGGCTTCACGCCGAACCTCGTCGTCGGCCTCTATATGGGCTACGATACGCCGCGCGGCCTGGGCAAGGGGGCCACGGGTGGTGGCCTCGCCGCGCCGATCTTCAAGGACTTCATGCGCGTCGCGCTCGACGGCACGCCCAATGTCGACTTCCAGGTTCCGGAAGGCATGAAGCTGATCGCCATCAACCGCAAGACCGGCATGCGCGCGGCCGAAGGCGACCCCAACACCATCATCGAGGCGTTCAAGCCCGGCACCGGCCCGGCCGACAGCTATTGGGTCATCGGCATGGGCGCGGACGGCTCCAATGGTGCCGGCGGCGCGCTGTCGCCGCAGGCCAATCAGGCCATCCAGGACGGTGGCGGCGGCCTTTACTGACTTCCCCAGGTTTCGAATGGGCCGGCAGCTTAACGCCGGCCCATTTCGCTTTACAGGCGGCGGTGCCGTGCCTATGTATCGCGCCGATTCCGAAAAGAACGACAAGAACAGGACAGAACGAAGAGCCATGCGCGCGGAAACGCAGAACATTGTCGACGAGATCAGGCAGGCGATAACCCTGCTGAGGAGGCATCTTTGACTGGGATCCGGCCCTCAAGCGGCTTGAATATCTGAACTCGCGCGCGGAGGATTCCAGCCTCTGGAACGACCCTGCGGAAGCGCAGAAGCTAATGCGGGAGCGCCAGAGCCTCGATGAGGGGATCGCGGCGGTCAAAGGCCTGACCCAGGCGCTCGAGGACAATATCGGCCTGATCGAACTCGGCGAGGAAGAGGGCGACGAGGGCGTCGTCGCCGAAGCCGAAGCGGCGCTGCGTTCGATGCAGGGCGAGGCCAAGGCCCGTCAGGTGGAGACCCTGTTGTCGGGCGAGGCGGACGCCAACGACACCTATCTTGAAATCCATGCCGGCGCCGGCGGCACCGAGAGCCAGGACTGGGCCTCGATGCTCTTGCGCATGTACACGCGCTGGGCCGAGCGGCGCCGCTTCAAAGTCGAGGTGCTGGAAGTCCATGAAGGCGAAGAGGCCGGCATCAAGTCGGCCACCGTGCTTATCAAGGGGCACAACGCCTATGGCTGGTTGAAGACAGAATCTGGCGTTCACCGCCTGGTGCGCATCTCGCCCTACGACAGCAATGCGCGCCGCCACACCTCCTTCGCCAGCGTCTGGGTCTATCCCGTCATCGACGACACGATCGAGATCAACGTTTCGGAATCCGACGTGCGCATCGACACCTACCGTTCATCCGGGTCGGGCGGGCAGCACGTCAACACCACCGACTCGGCGGTCCGCATCACCCATCTCGCGACCGGCATCGCAGTTGCTTGCCAAGCCGAACGCTCGCAGCACAAGAACCGGGCCAAGGCCTGGGAGATGCTGCGCTCGCGGCTCTACGAGGAAGAGCTGAAAAAGCGCGAGGCCGTGGCGAACGCCACCGAGGCGTCGAAGAGCGATATCGGCTGGGGCCACCAGATCCGTTCTTACGTCCTCCAACCCTATCAGCTGGTGAAGGATCTGCGCACCGGCGTCGAAAACACCAGCCCGTCAAGCGTGCTCGACGGCGATCTCGACGAATTCATGGAGGCCTCGCTGTCGCATCGCATCGAGGGCGGTGCAGGTGAGGCGATGGCGGACCTCGACTAGGTATTCCGAAAACTTTCCGCCGGGTGGCGGCTGGCAGGGGGTGAGACCTTGGCAAATCCGGAAAAGGCAGGTGCTCGTACGCTTGCCGGGCAATGCTTCTGCAGCCTCGTCCGCTACGAGGTGACCGATGAATTCGCCTACGCGGTGAATTGCCATTGCTCGAACTGCCGCCGTACTACAGGGTCGGCTTTCAAGCCCATTGCCGGCATCGCGCGCGACAAGTTTCATCTCACCGCGGGCGACGACAGGCTGCTGATCTATGGCGATGCCGGCGGCCACGATGCGCATTGCGGGCAGTGCGGCTCCTTGCTCTACTCCTTGGTGCGGGAGGGTGCCTACGTCCATGTTGCCATGGGGACCCTGACAGGCGATCCGAGCATTCGCCCAAGTGCACATATCTTCGTCGGTTCCAAGGCGCCATGGTTCACGATTACGGACGACCTGCCGCAATATCGTGAACATGTCACCGGCTGACGGTCGGAACTTCCGTCGGCAGAATTTCGTTCTTAGGCACCCCTGGTCGCAGGCTTGTCGTAGTTATTGTTAACCAAGTCGGCGCACCCTTTTCTGCGGCCGCTGCTGAACCCCGGTGCGATTCCGAGGGCACGCCCAGTTCTTGCGCCGGCCAAGGAATCAGCCCAGCATTCGGGCTGGGTATAGAAGCATGTATGGCCGGACGCGGCATATCTGCGACTGACGATCCGGCCACTGGGAAGACACGTTCCGGGAACGGGCAAGCGACAAAACGCTTGATGCTCGAAAGGAACGCTTCGATGTCTGCTGCCAAGTCAAGATCGGCCCGAGCCGTTCGCCCGGCCGGCCGGCTCCTGTTGTCCCTGTTCGCCACCTTCGGGACCATGATGCTGACCGCTACTGCCGTCGCGCACGACGCCAAACCTACGGCGGTGCTTCCGCAAGCCTGGAGCTATCCCTTTGCCTGCTGCGCCAACTACGACTGCAAGGAGGTGCCACAGACATCGATCGGCGAGCGGCCGGAAGGCTATGTGATAAAAGGCACGGGCGAGGTGGTCGCCTACAGCGACAAGCGGGTCAAGGATTCGCCTGATGGCGAATATCACTGGTGCGCGCACCAGGCCGGATTGGACGCCGGCAAGACCATCTGCCTGTTCGTGCCGCCGCCCTCTTACTAGGATTGCCGCGGCCAGGCAGTGCCGAAAGCAATGTGAGCCTCTCGACCGGGCGCTACCGCGCCTGTTGACGGACGGTTGTCAGGACGACTTCTTTATGTTGCCTTGCTGCCACAGAAGTTCCGCGGCGTCTTCCGCACGGAACTGTGCGGGGCAGGCGGACAAGGGAGAGATCCATGATGATCAAGGGAAGCTGCCACTGCAAGGCCACGACTTTCGAAGTCTCCGAGGCGCCGCAGACGGTGACGCAATGCACCTGCTCATTCTGCTCCAAGCGCGGGTCGCTCTGGGCCTATTACGTCCCGTCGCAATTCAAGCTCACCAGCCCACCTAAGAACGTCTCCTTCTACCGCTGGGGCTCGAAAACCATAAAGCATGGTTTCTGCTCGACCTGCGGCTGCGGCACCTTCACCGAAACGCCGGACTGGTCGACGGGCCAGCCCGACTTCGACAACCCGAGGATCAGCGTCAACTCTCGCCTGTTCGACGACTTCGACCTGGACAGGGTCGAAGTGGTGGTGATCGACGGCAAGAACCTCTGGTAGCTTTGCCGTTCCGCTTTTTGCCGCAATTCATGGTACAACGCGTGCGGAAGGGCTGATTTGGCGCGGCTGCAACGGCCGCGATTTGGAGAGGGACAATCTTATGAAGAAGACCGTGCTCGTCGCCGTGGCGACGGCTGTGCTCGTGAGCGCCTGCACCACCACCGATCCGTATACCGGCGACCAGAAGATCTCCAACACCGCGGCCGGCGCCGGGCTCGGCGCGTTGGCGGGTGCCAGCCTTGGTCTGCTGGCCGGCGGCAACGACCGCCGCAACGCGCTAATCGGTGCGGGCATCGGCGCCCTTGCCGGCGGCGCGATCGGCGCGACGATGGACCAGAACGAGGCCGAGCTTCGCCGTCAGCTGCAGGGCACCGGCGTCAGCGTCACCCGCAGCGGCGACCAGATCATTCTCAACATGCCGTCCGACATCACCTTCAACGTCGACCAGGACGCGGTGAAGCCGGGCTTCTATCCGGTGCTGAACTCGGTGGCGCTGGTGCTGAACAAGTTCCGCCAGACGACCGTCGACGTCTTCGGCCACACCGACTCGACCGGCGGCGACGAGCACAATTTCGACCTGTCGCAGCGCCGTGCGCTGGCCGTCGCCAACTACCTGTCGGGCCAGGGCGTCGATTCCCGCCGCTTCGCCGTCACCGGCTTCGGCAAGACACGTCCGGTTGCTTCCAACGCGACGGCTGCCGGTCGCGCCCAGAACCGTCGCGTCGAGATCCAGCTGTCGCCGCTGACCTGATAGAAGCTGCTGCCAGGAGAACTACTCTACTATGCAAAACGGCCCCGCGAGGGCCGTTTTGTTTGACCTCGAGATGGGAAAAGCCGTCGGGGCCTCAGCTAGGCTGAATCGACATTCAGCGCATCCATAACATAGCTGCGGCGAGATGGATGAAGGCGAGGAAGTGGCCGGCGCGACGATCGAAGCGTGTGGCGAAGCGTCTGAAATGCTTGAGCTTGTTGAAGC
>NZ_RZST01000277.1:0-8383 GCF_003997575.1 Mesorhizobium sp. M1A.F.Ca.IN.022.07.1.1 | reverse complement strand
ACATCAGCATCATGCCCTGCTTGACGCGCTGGGAGACGACGGCGCGGGCCGTAAGCGCTCCATTGGCGTTGAAGACCTCGACCCAGTCGTTGTCCACGATGTCCGCGGCTTTGGCGTCGGTCTCGGAAATCCACACCACCGGACCGCCGCGATTGAGCGTCAGCATCAAGAGATTGTCGCTGTAGGTGGAATGGATGCCCCATTTCTGATGCGGCGTGATGAAGTTGAGGACGATCTCTTTGTTGCCGTTGGACCTCACTCCCTTGACGGCGGAGATCGTCTTCAGGTCGACCGGCGGCTTCCAGGTGATGAAGCCTTCGCCGAAGGCCCGCATCCACAGATGATCCTGATAAAGCTGCTGGCGTCCGGTCAGCGTGCGCCACGGGATCAGTTCGTGGACGTTCGTGTAGCCGGCATTGTAGCAGACCTTCTCACTTTCGATGCCGGACCAGGTGGGAGAGGAGATGATCTTGCGCGGCTGGGCCTGAACGTCGCGGAAGCGGATCTTCTCGTCTTCCTTGGGGATGGCGAGGTGCGCGTGATGGCGGCCGGTTGCCTTCGAGAGCTCCTCCCAGGCCTTGACCGCGACTTCGCCATTGGTTTCCGGCGCGAGCATCAGGATGACTTCGGTCGCGTCGATGTCCGTCTCAATCTTCGGCAGCCCCTTGGCGGCGCCCGCGGCGTGGACGCCGTTGAGCGCGCCCAGCGCCTCGACTTCATGCGCCGTCTTCCAGTTGATGCCCTTGCCACCGTTGCCGACCTCGGTCATGAGCGGGCCGAGCGCGGTAAAGCGGGCATAGAGGTTCGGATAATCGCGGGTGACGACCGTCACGGCCGGCATGGTCTTGCCCGGGATCGGGTCGATCTCGCCGCGCTTCCAGTCGGCGACATCAAAGGGCTGGGCGATCTCCCCGGGTGTGTCGTGCTGGATGGGGGTAAGGACGACGTCCTTCTCCACGCCCAGCACCTCGGGTGCGACCTCGGAAAAGGCTTTGGCAAGGCCCTTGTAGATATCCCAGTCCGAGCGCGCCTCCCAGGCCGGGTCCACCGCTGCAGACAGCGGATGGATGAAGGGATGCATGTCGGAGGTGTTGAGATCGTTCTTCTCATACCAGGTCGCTGTCGGCAGCACGATGTCGGAGTAAACGCAGGTCGTCGACATGCGGAAGTCGAGCGTGACCAGCACGTCGAGCTTTCCCTGCGGCGCCTCGTCATGCCAGACGACCTCCTTGTTGCGCACCTTGCCTTCGGCGCCGAGATCCTTGCCCATGACGCCGTGCTTGGTGCCGAGCAGGTGCTTCAGGAAGTATTCGTGCCCCTTGCCTGAGGAGCCCAAGATGTTGGAGCGCCACACGAACATGTTGCGCGGCCAGTTGGCCGGATCGTCCGGATCCTCGCATGCGAGGTCGAGTTCGCCCGATTTCAGTGCCCCTGCCACATAGTCCTTCACCTCGAGGCCGGCCGCCGAGGCGCGCTTGGCTATGTCGAGCGGATTCTGCTTCAACTGCGGTGCGGAAGGCAGCCAGCCCATGCGCTCGGCGCGGACGTTGTAGTCGATGAAGCTCTGGTTCCAGTCTCCCTCGGGCGCGGTCGGCGACAGGATCTCGGCCGCCGTCAGGGTCTCGTATCGCCATTGATCCGTGTGCGCATAGAAGAACGAGGTCGAATTCTGATGGCGCGGCGGGCGCGCCCAGTCGAGCGCGAAAGCGAGCGGCGTCCAGCCTGTCTGCGGGCGCAGCTTTTCCTGGCCGACATAGTGCGACCAGCCGCCGCCCGACTGGCCGACGGCGCCGCAGAACACCAGGAGGTTGATGATCCCCCGGTAATTCATGTCCATGTGGTACCAGTGATTGAGACCGGCGCCCAGGATCACCATAGAGCGCCCGTTGGTCTTTTCAGCATTAGTGGCGAACTCGCGCGCCACGGTGACGATGGCGTCGCGCTTCACTCCAGTGATGCGCTCAGCCCAGGCGGGTGTGAACGGCACGTCGTCATCGTAAGAAGAGGCGACATTGGCGCCGCCGAAGCCGCGGTCGAGGCCGTAATTGGCCATGAGCAGGTCGTAGACCGTTGCCACCTTCACCGCCCCGTCGATGGTCTTGATCGTGCGGACCGGGATATTGCGGGTCAGGACCTCGCCATGCTCGGTGGCTACGAAATGCTCCGTTGCCCGGCCTCCGAAATAGGGGAAGTCGACAGCCGCAATGTCAGCTCCATCGCCGGCGAGGGAGAGCTTCAACCGAACGTCCCGCCCCTTGCCATCCTTTTCCTCGAGATTCCACTTTCCTTGCTCGCCCCAGCGGTAGCCGGCCGACCCGAGTGGCGCGACTAACGCATCCGTTGCCTCGTCGATGGCGACCGTCTTCCATTGCGGGTTGTTCTTTTCACCGAGGGCTCCCCTGATCTCGGAAGCGCGCAGCAGGCGCTCCGGGACGAGCCTGCCGTCGCGCTCGGCGAGCCGCACCAGGAAGGGCATGTCGGTGTAGCGCCGGGCATAGTGGTCGAAATATGCGACGCTGCGGTCGAGGTGGTATTCGCGCAGGATGACGTGGCCCATGGCGAGCGCCAGCGCGGCGTCGGTTCCCTGCTTCGGATTGAGCCAGATGTCGGCGAACTTCGTTGCCTCGGCATAATCCGGCGAGACGACCGCGCTCTTGGTGCCCTTGTAGCGCACCTCGGTGTAGAAATGCGCGTCCGGGGTACGCGTCTGCGGCACGTTCGAGCCCCACACGATGATGAAGCCGGCATTGTACCAGTCGGCGCTCTCCGGCACGTCGGTCTGCTCGCCCCAGGTCTGCGGGCTCGCCGGCGGCAGGTCGCAATACCAGTCGTAGAACGACATGCACACGCCGCCGAGCAGCGAAAGATAACGCGAGCCGGCGGCATAGGAGACCATCGACATGGCGGGGATCGGCGAGAAGCCGATGATGCGGTCGGGGCCATGCTTGCGCGCGGTGTAGGCATTGGCGGCTGCAACGATCTCGTTCACCTCGTCCCAGGTGGCGCGCACGAAGCCGCCATGGCCGCGGATCGAGATGTAGGACTGGCGCTTGCTTTCATCCTCGACGATCGAGGCCCAGGCCGCGACGGGCGGCATCTTGGCGCGGGCGGCCCGCCACAGCTTCAACAGCCGACCGCGGATCATCGGGTATTTCACCCTGGCGCCGGAATAGAGGTACCAGCTGTAGGAGGCGCCGCGTGCGCAGCCGCGAGGCTCGTGGTTGGGCAGATCGGGCCGCGTGCGCGGATAGTCGGTCTGCTGCGTCTCCCAAGTGACTATGCCGCCCTTGACGTAGATCTTCCACGAGCAGGAGCCGGTGCAATTCACACCATGGGTGGAGCGCACGATCTTGTCGTGCTGCCAGCGTTTGCGGTAGCCGTCTTCCCAGGAGCGATCCTCGTTGGTCACGATCCCGTGGCCGTCGGAGAAGCTGTCGACGGTCTTGCGAAAGAAGGTTAGCCGGTCGAGAAAATGCGACATTGCTTGGTCCCTGGTTATTCGGCAGCGGCCGGACGGACGGGCGCGCCGCGCTTGGCGCGCTCGATATCGTGGAGAAGGCCGCCCTTGCGGGTATAGACACCCCAGGTGATGGCAAGGCAGCTCACGTAGAAGAAAAGGAAGCCCCACAAAGCGGCATTCGGCGCGCCCGTGAGGGCGATAGAAGTGCCATAGCCCTTCGGAATGAAGAACGCCCCGAAAGCCGCGATCGCAGAGGTAAAGCCGGTGATGGCGGCGGCCTCCTTCTCCGCCTGCTTGCGACGCGCTTCGGCATCGGCGGCAGGCATTAGGCGCTCGATCTCCTTGGCCATGATCACCGGGATCATCTGGAAAGTGGAGGCATTGCCTACACCGGTGGCGAAGAACAGCAGCAGGAAGGCAACGAAAAAGCCCGCGAACGCACCCGGCTGATCTTTGATGCCGATGAACCACAAGACACCGGCGACCCCGACGATCATCAGCACGAAGGCCCAGAAGGTGACGCGCGCGCCTCCATATTTATCGGCAAGCCAACCGGTCCCCGACCGCGAGAGAGCGCCAACGAGGGGTCCGAGGAAGGCGAACTGGAGCGCGTTGACGTCCGGAAACAGCATCTTCGTGAGCAGCGGGAAGCCGGCCGAATAGCCGATGAACGATCCGAACGTGCCCGTGTAAAGCCAGCACATGATCCAGTTGTGCCGACGCTGGAAGATCACGGCCTGCTCGCTGAAGGATGCCTTGGCCGAAGCGATGTCGTTCATGCCGAACCAGGCGGCAAAGGCCGAGAGGGCGATAAAAGGCACGAAGACGAAGCCGGCATTCTGCAGCCAGAGCGGCGCATCGCCGGTCGCTCCCTTGACCATGACCGGATCGCCTCCGAGCCAGCCGAAGATCCCGGTGGTGATCGCCAGCGGCACTACAAACTGGACGACGCTGACGCCGAGATTGCCAAGGCCGGCGTTGAGCGCAAGCGCATTTCCCTTCTCCGCCTTCGGGAAGAAGAAGGAGATGTTGGCCATGGACGAGGCGAAGTTGCCGCCACCGAAGCCGCAAAGCAGTGCCAGGATCAACAGCACGACATAGGGCGTGTCGGGGTTTTGCACCGCATAGCCGATGCCTACCGCTGGTATGATGAGCGACCAGGTTGTAAGCGTCGTCCAGAGCCGGCCGCCGAAGATCGGCACCATAAAGGAATAAAAGATGCGCAGCGTCGCTCCGGAGAGTCCGGGCAGAGCGGCGAGCCAGAAGAGTTGGTCGGTGGTGAAGGTGAAGCCGACGAGCGGAAGCTTGGCGACGACGACTGACCATACCTGCCAGATGGCAAACGAAAGCAGTAGCGCCGGTATCGACAGCCACAGATTGCGCTTCGCGATGCGGAGGCCGGTTTCAGCCCAGAAGGTCCTATCCTCCGGACGCCAGTCGGCGATAGCACCGCCCGTCCGGGCCTTTACCACAGGCGTGGGCATGTCCTGCATTTCGGGGAAGGGCGGGAGCTTGGCCAGGGCCTCGCCAACGGTGCCGCGTTCCATCTGGCGGATGGCCATGTGCATCCATAGCAGCGCTCCGGAAACCAGCGCGAAGAGCGCCATGAAGCAGCTTGTCCAAAGACCTGTCAGGTCAAGCAGCAAACCGAACAGGATCGGCAGCACGAAACCGCCGAGGCCGCCGATCATGCCGACGAGCCCACCCACTGATCCGACATGATCGGGATAGTAGACGGGGATATGCTTGTAGACGGCAGCCTTGCCGAGGGCCATGAAGAAGCCCAGCACGAAGATCGTGATAATGAAGCCGAAAAGGCCCATCTCAATGTGGAAGGAGGTCGTGCCGTTGATGCCGTGGACGACGTAGTCGGTTGGTGGATAGGAAAGGACGAAGGTCGCCGCGACCGAGACCAGGAAAGTCCAGTAGAGCACGCGTCGCGCGCCGAAGCTGTCCGAGAGGTGCCCGCCATAGGCGCGAAACAGGCTCGCCGGGACCGAGAAGAAGGCGGCAATCATGCCGGCCGTCTTGATATCGAGGCCGTAGACGTTGATGAGATATTGCGGCAGCCAGAGCGCGAGTGCGACAAAGGCGCCGAACACGAAGAAATAATATAGCGCGAAACGCCAGATCTGCACGTTCTTCAGAGGCTCGAGTTCGAGCCAGGCGCTTTTCGGCTTGATGCCGGACCGCCGACGCTCGACGACGACCGGATCGTCGTCAGTCGTGAACCAAAAGATGACGGCCATGACCACCAAGGCCGCTGCCCAGACCTCAGCCACGGCCTGCCATCCGAAGGCGACCAGCACGAACGGGGCGAGGAACTTGGTGACTGCAGCGCCGACATTGCCCGCGCCAAAGATGCCCAGCGCCGTACCTTGCTTTTCCGGCGGGTACCAGCGCGACACGTAGGCGACACCGACTGAAAAGGAGCCGCCGGCGATGCCGACACCGAGGGCAGCCGCCAACATCTGCGGATAGGTGTGAGCATAGGTCAGCAGGAAAGTGGCGGCCGCGGCCGCCAGCATATTCAAAGTAAAGACGATCCGGCCGCCATAGCGGTCGGTCCAGATGCCAAGCGCAACCCTGAGCAGGGAACCCGTCAGGATCGGCGTGCCGACAAGAAGGCCGAACTGGGTCTCGTTGAGGCCGAGCTCCTGGCGGATGCGAATGCCGATGATGGAGAAAATGGTCCAGACTGCGAAGCAGACCGTAAATGCGGCGGTGCTCGCGCCAAGGATTTGACCGGACTTCGGATACATCGTGCTTTGCATCGTCGATAGCCCCTTCGACAGTTTGGCCAAAAGAGCGGACTAGGTGTCCACAAAAGCCAAAATGACCAAACGGGTCCGGGCGGCATTGATCCAAATCAAGGCTCACCGTGACTTTTGTCACAAATGATCCAGAGGGCGATGGGGGATTCCGATCGGAGAAACGATTGCTCCATAGAATGACAGATCAGGAAGTGGCACCGGAAGCCTTGCCACTGTTTCGAGCGCTGCCCGCCTCCAAGCGGACGGAACTGCTACGAAACGCCATGGTGCACAGCGTGCCCTCAGGCACAGTTTTGTTCGACCAAGGCGAAGTGCCTAACTTTCAACTGATCGTGCTGGCGGGGTCGGCCCAGTTGTTTGGGCGATCGGTCCAAGGCCGTGAAGTCTTGATCGAGGGTGTCAGAGCCCCGGACCTCGTCATCCCTGCCGCCGTCCTGACCGGCGCGCCTTATCTCATGCAGGCCCGAGTGCCCGAGCCTTCGCGGTTCTTGTTGATTCATGCGGCAGCGTTTCGCGCGGCGGTGGAAGCAGAGCCGTTGCTGGCACATGCGGCGATCGGAAGCCTCGCCGCTCAATTTCGACGCATGGTCCGGCAGATCAAGAACCTCAAGCTGAGGAGCTCGACCGAGCGCGTTGGATGCTATCTCCTGGCCCTGTCGAAGCGGCAGGGCACGCCGGACCGAGCCGTTCTGCCGTTCGAGAAGACGCTCATCGCCTCCGAGCTCGGCATAACCCGCGAGTCCTTTTCGCGTGCACTGTCGAGCCTGGGAAAGTCAGGCATCAGGGTCGATGGCCAGACGATCGAAATTCTCGATGCGGCCCGCCTCGCCGCCGTATGCGCCCCCGACCCGCTCATCGACGGGGCGGATATCGAGGGCTTTCTGATCTGACTGGTCGTTTCCAAGGAATGCGGAATTTGCGACAGCGCCTTGCTTCGCGTCCATTGGATGGAGGCACAAGGAAGGACAAGCGCCTGCGCAATAGGTTCGAGGATCGAATTGCTGTTTGATCCAGCACAAACATCCTCGAGAAGCATCGGCCATCTTGGGGATTGTTCTCGAAGCAGCCTGATCCCAATGGCTTCCGATTCCCGGCGCGGGACGTTCGTAGAGGCCACCTCGGCACGGGTCGGCTGCGCGCGACCGCAGGTGAGGCAGATTGCAACGGGCGAAGAAGACATGAAACATGACCTTCCCGAAAATAGCGCCGGAGAAATGGCGAACGCCGTCGCCCGGCTGTCAGGACTGATCAAAGAGACGCAATTGGACTGCGAGTGTCGTTCTAAGCTGGACGAGACGCTGTCTCGGTTCGCCACGTTGGAGATAGGACCGGCGGCTCGCGAGCACCTCACCAAGGCCCGTTATCAACGCGCGCATATCGAGACCATTCTATTGTTCCTGCAGGATCTCGACGAGATCGGAGAGGCCGAACGGGACCGCGGCGTTTACCTGGACTTCGCCCTTCTCTTTGACGACATAGCGACGATCGCAAGGGACGGTGCGCTCTCGATGCGGCAACTCGGCCAATTCGCCGCGCTCACCGCGGTTGGGCGCTAGCGTCCTGAATCCGCCCCGCTCAATTGGCAGGAGAACCGCGTCCTCGAACGGTCGGGGCGGTTCCCTTCTGCCAATTTCGATCAGCCATTCGCGCGGCCCAAGTTCGAGACAAACCCACGTGAAGTCGCCAGCGAGGAACGCCTCGAACTGACGCTTCAGGCTGTCTGGATCGAAATCCAGCACGACCGAGAATGCCTGACCGGGCTTGAGGCTGTCGAATATCGACATGATGGCCGACTGCTTCTTGGCCGGATGAAGCCGCCTCATGTCATATGGCTCGGCCTTCCGCTCCTGAAGATTCGTCCGGGCTTTTCCTCCCATCGAGCGCTCCATCAGAATGATCGACGGATTGCGGCGTTGTCTTCGCCCCATCTCGTCAACCTGTCGCCAGGGTCCACGCCCGCCCAGTTGACGAGCCGTGCCGCCATCTCGGCGACCATCGCCTCGACCGAGGTCGGCTTGACGTAGAATGGCGGCACCGGCGGCGCGATGATCGCTCCCATTCGTGTCAATCTCAGCGTCGCATCCAGATGCCCTTCATGCAGAGGCGCCTGACGCGGCACGACCACCAACCGGCGCCTCTCCTTCAGGAC
>NZ_RZST01000276.1:0-8396 GCF_003997575.1 Mesorhizobium sp. M1A.F.Ca.IN.022.07.1.1 | reverse complement strand
GGCTCTACGCGTATCCCGGCGGCAAGGTCGAGCCGGGCGAGACGCTGGCGCAAGCCGCGGCGCGCGAACTCAAGGAGGAAACGGGGCTCCAGGCGAAGGATTACCGCCCGCTGCGCGACATCCATATCGACGGCCGCGCTGAGCACCACGCGGTCGACTATTTGCTGACGGTGTTCGGCGCGGCCTATGTCGGCGGCGAGCCGGCAGCGAGCGATGACGCCGAGACGGCGGCGTTCTACACGCTGGCGGAAATGGCGGCGATGCCGCTGGCGGGCGATGTGTTTGAAGTTGCCGAGGAGTTGCTTGGTCCTGCGCAAGCCGCCGAGCGGTGACCCCAGAATGGCCTTGCGGGCGACAAAATGTTTCGCCACAAAGCCTTGCTCTTCCATCGCAAGGCCCTGATGACCCGCGCCTCCCCCTTTCTCGCCGCAAGCCTCGCTATCAGCATGGCCGTCACGGTGCAGCTGGCATCGGCGGCCGAGGCGCCGTTCGAGCCCGGGCTGATGCGCCTCGCCGAGGTGCTGGGTTCGCTGCATTTCCTGCGCAACCTCTGCGGCGAGAAAGGCGACCAGTGGCGGCTGGAGATGGAAAAGCTGCTCGAGTCGGAAAATCCCGATCCCAACCGGCGCGCCCGCTTCATCGCCTCCTTCAATCGCGGCTACCGCTCCTTCAGCGGCACCTACACGCAGTGCACGCCTTCGGCCACCGAGGCCATTGCCCGCTACATGAAGGAAGGCGAGACGCTGTCGCGCGATATCGCTTCCCGCTACGGGAATTGAGGACCGGCATCGATCGCGACTATCCACCGACCAATCGCTCCAATGTGGCCGGCCTTATTGTATCAGGCTGCGCCTTGGTGCAATCATCTGTTGCGCTTGTGCAACAATGTTAATGAAACGTTAGTGGACAAATGCGGAATTAACTCAAACTGAAGGTTTTAATGCCGCAAGCTGGTCTAATCGGCTAAGCTCGGTCGGAATTGATCGCAGCCTTGCTCGATATGTAGATTGCGACTGCAGAAATGTCGTATTTACAAGCACTTGTACGAGCAGCGCATGAACTGGCAAGTCAAGCCCGGTGCCTTGCCGGACCGACGCTTGAAAAGGTGGACATCGCAATGGAACATGGCGTCAGCGACATCGACGCGTTGGTCAGGGAAGAAAAGCGCCTGACCGCCGTGGAGAGCCACAGTGAAGCCTGGGCGGAAGGATTGTCGGCCGGCATCGAGCCCGAAATCATCGCCGAGGCTGCGCTGGAAACCGCCTTCGGCGAGATGCTGCGCGCCAATGGTGAGACCTCAGCGCTGGCCCTGCTCGACCGCATGCGCGAAAAGGTGATCTCCGGCGCGTTCGAGCCGGAACGGCTCAGGCACTAGCCCGCCCGCTTTGGCTGCTTTTGACGGCGACGCGCCGTTTGGGCATCATACCCGCCGCCTAGCCATTAGTTTTTCGCAATTCCGGACGGAAACCATTGCACAGTTTTCTGGAATTGCCCTAGCGAGCCCGGAACCATGGAGAGGCAAGGGGTGAGATTTTCGTTGGCAGGCAGGCCGCGCGGGCTGGCCCTCGGCATCTGGATCACTGCTTCCTGCGCCGGGCCATTGGCAATCTGCCTCGCCAGCACGCCTTGCTATGCGCTAAGCGAGATCCAACGCGAGGAGTTGCCTTCGCCGGTCACTCCGTCCACCAGTGACGAAACGACCGCTCCGGGGACCACCGTGCCAATGCCGGCCGCGCCCGGCACCAAACCCTCCGACAACAGCCAGCCGGCCGACGAGACGGACAAGAGCGCGCCCGAAGCGCCAACCGGCAGCGGCGGCATCACCAGCCCGCGCTCCGACCCGGATTCGCCGCCGCCGCCCGTCGTCTACGACCTCGACAAGCTTCCCGAGCCGGTCAAACGCATGCACGGCCTGATCATCGAGGCCTGCAAGAGCGGCGATATCGAGAAACTTCGGCCGCTGATCGGCTCGGGCGAATCCATGACGCAGCTATCGCTCGGCGACATCGAGGGCGACCCGGTCGCTTTCCTCAAGGGACTCTCCGGCGACGGCGACGGCCAAGAGATTCTCGCCATTTTGGAAGAGGTGCTCAGCGCCGGCTATGTCCATGTCGACACCGGCACGCCGCAGGAGCTCTATGTCTGGCCGTATTTCTTCGCGCTGCCGCTCGACAAGCTGGATCCCAGGCAGCGCGTCGAGCTGTTCAAACTCGTCACCGCAAGCGACTATGACGACATGAAGCAGTTCGGCGCCTATATCTTCTATCGCGTCGGCATCACGCCCGCCGGCCAGTGGCTGTTCTTCGTCGCCGGGGATTGAGCCAGAAGCTCATCCCTTGCCAATTTTGGTCTACGGCCATATGCGGTTTGCCTCCTCTCGCAGAGCCGGAATCGCATCGGCTCCCACCGTCGGCATTTGCAAGAAAGAAAATCGACCAGGGCAAGTTCCCGCAGCTGCAGGCACTCATAATGCAGGGCGCGCTTAAGAAATCCAACGTGGCCTAAGCCGCCAGCGCCTCGGAAAACTCCACCGCCCTGCCCTGGCCGGGCGTGACGATCTCGCCGTCCCACATTACCCGGTTGCCGCGCACGATGGTGCCGACCGGCCAGCCGGTGACCTCTTTGCCGTCATAGGGCGTCCAGCCCGCCTTGGAGCCAGCCTGCGCGTTGGTGATGGTCTCGCGGCGCTTCAGGTCTACGACGGTGAAATCGGCGTCGTAGCCGGCGGCGATGCGGCCCTTTCCCGCCATGCCGAAGATGCGCTGCGGACCATGACTGGAGAGATCGACGAAACGCTGCAAAGTGAGCCGGCCGGCGTTGACATGGTCGAGCATGATCGGCACCAGCGTCTGCACGCCCGTCATGCCCGAAGGCGAGGCAGGATAAGGCTTCGCCTTCTCGGCCAGCCTGTGCGGCGCGTGGTCGGACCCCAGCACATCGACGATCCCTTGCGCAATGCCGTGCCAGACGCCGTCGCGGTGGCGCGCCGCGCGCACCGGCGGGTTCATCTGGATCAGCGTGCCGAGCCGCGCATAGTCGTCAGCTGAGAGCGTCAGGTGATGCGGCGTCGCCTCGCATGTAGCGACGTCTTTATGCTGCTCGAGGAAAACGATCTCCTCGGCCGTCGAGATGTGCAGCACATGGATGCGCGCGCGCGTCTGTCTCGCGATGCGCACCAGGCGCTCGGTGCAGCGCAGCGCCGCGATCTCGTCGCGCCAGACAGGATGCGACGAGGGATCGCCCTCGACGCGCAGACCGAGCCGCTCGCGCAGACGGAACTCGTCCTCGGAGTGGAAAGCGGCGCGGCGGCGGGTGTTGCACAGGATGGAGGCGACGCCTTCGTCGTCCTCGACCAGCAGGTCGCCGGTGGACGAGCCCATGAAGACTTTTATGCCGGCAGCTCCTGGCAGCCGCTCGAGCTCGCCGACATCGCCGGCATTGTCGCGCGTGCCGCCAACCCAGAAAGCGAAGTCGCAATGCATGCGGCCGGTGGCGCGCCGCACCTTGTCGGCAAGGGCCGCCTCGCTGGTGGTCAGCGGATTGGTGTTGGGCATCTCGAAGACCGCGGTGACGCCGCCCAAAACCGCGGCGCGAGACCCGGTTTCCAGATCTTCCTTGTGCTCCAGTCCCGGCTCGCGGAAATGCACCTGGCTGTCGACGACGCCGGGCAGGATGTGCAGGCCCGTGCAATCGATCGTCTCGCCGGCCGACGCTTGGCCGAGATCCCCTATCGCGGCAATACGCCCGGCCTTCACGCCGACATCGCGCCGGCCTTCACCGTCATGGTTGACTACCGTGCCGCCTGTCAGGATGAGGTCGAAGGTGGTTGCCATGGGCTGGTCCAATCTCTTGCGGGGGGAGTGTGGCCGGCTTACGTAATGACCATCATTTTTGCAAGATCAGGCCGACTTCACGCCCATGCCCTTTGCCCTGCTGAAAGACCGCGCGCTCATTTCCGTGTCAGGCCAGGATGCCGAACATTTTTTGCAAAACATCCTCACCACCGATCTCGATGCGCTTGGCGCCGGCGAGGCAAAGCCCGGCGCGCTGCTTTCGCCGCAAGGCAAGATCCTGTTCGATTTTCTCATCTCTCGCGCCGGCGAGAACGGCTTCCGGCTGGAATGCCGGACCGACATAGCCGATGACTTCGTGCGCCGGCTGATGCTTTACCGGCTGAGGGCAAAGGCCGAGATTGCCAAGCAGGATCAGGCGCTTGTCACGGTTGCATGGGGCGATGATTCAACCGCCTCACTTGCCAATTCAACTTCCCTCGCCGACACGCGCTTCCGCGAGGTGGAGGTCAGGCGCAAATATGAGGGCGCAGTTCAGGACAGCGGCGATGCCGGCGCATGGCAGGCCCTGCGTATCGCCAACGGCATCGCCGAAAGCGGCAGCGACTACCAGCTCGGTGACGCTTTCCCACATGACGTTCTGCTCGACGAGACCGGCGGCGTCGGCTTCAAGAAAGGTTGCTATGTCGGCCAGGAAGTCGTCTCGCGCATGCAGCATCGCGGCACCGCGCGACGCCGCGTGCTGGTCGCCACAGCCGGGGGTTCCCTGCCTGCGACCGGTACCGAGCTCACCGTCGCCGGCCGGCCGGTCGGCACGCTGGGTTCGGTAAGCGGCGGACGCGGCCTCGCCATCGCCCGCATCGACCGCGTCAAGGCAGCGCTCGATGCCCGCGACCCGATCATGGCCGGCGACGTCCCGGTGACGCTCGCCATCCCGGGCTGGGCGAAATTCTCCTTCCCGCAAGACACCGTCAGCGCGGAGGAGGCCTGATGGCGGCCGACAGGGCGGGAGCGCCGCCGCGCGCCTGGCAGCGCATGCTGTCCGGCCGGCGGCTCGACCTGCTCGACCCCTCGCCGCTCGACATCGAGATCGCCGACATCGCGCATGGCCTCGCCCGCGTCGCCCGCTGGAACGGCCAGACCAGCGGCGAGCACGCCTTTTCGGTGGCTCAGCATTCGCTGCTGGTCGAGGCACTCTATGGTGAGCTGGTGCCGGCCGCCTCCGCCGAGGCGCGGCTCGCGGCGCTGCTGCACGACGCGCCCGAATATGTCATCGGCGACATGATCTCCCCCTTCAAATCGGTGATGGGCGGCTCCTACAAGGACTGCGAGCTCAGGCTGCAGCGCGCCATCCATCAACGTTTCTCGCTGCCGGCCGAGCTCGGTTCCACCTTGCGCAAGGACATCAAGCGCGCCGACCAGATCGCCGCCTATTACGAAGCGACGCTGCTTGCCGGCTTCTCGACCGCGGAGGCGACGGAGTATTTCGGCCGGCCGCGCAGCTTTTCCGCCGACCATTTCGACTTCACTCCACGCTCGGTGACCTGGGCGCAGGCGGCATTTCTGAAACGATTCGCGGCGCTGGAAGCTAAACGCCAGCCTTTTCTCGCTGCCAATTCCGTCAAATAAAAGAACGCTAAATTAACCGGCGGCCACGACAGTAAACTGTTCAGTCACGGTCGGCAGGCGCGCTCATGTCCGTTGCTCATGTCAAGGCTGGTTCGGCCGCAGTCAGGCGGAAGGCAACCGGTATTGGCCCGGTTCGACGAATAGCGGAGGAACTTCGCGCACAAAACGAGCGCTTTTCGGCCGCCGTCGAGAACATGTCGCATGGCCTGTGCATGTTCGACGCCGACGAGCGCATGATCATCTGCAACCGAAACTACATCGACCTCTTCCGCCTCGACGCCAAAGTCACGAAGCCCGGCATTCGCTTCTTCGACATCTTGCAGCACAGCGTCGAAATCGGCATCGCCTCGCAAACCGCCGAGCAGCTCTACGCCGTCCGCAAACCCTATATCGACGGCGCCAAGCCCTCGACTTATGAGGAGACGCTGGCGGACGGGCGCATCATCGTCATCTCGCATCGGCCGCTGGCCTCCGGCGGCTGGGTGTCGATCTACGAGGACGTGACCGTGCAGCGGCGCTCCGAAGAGGAACTGAAGGAGCAGCATCGCCGCTTCGACGCCGCTTTGGCCAACATGTCGCAAGGCCTGCTGATGTATGACGCCGACGGCAAGATGATCGTGCGCAATCAGCGCTTTCTCGAGCTCTACAACGTCGCCGCGACAGATTTCCCTTTTGGAACGATACACCGCGACGCGCTCAAACGACTGCTGGAACTCGGCATCTACACCAAGATCGACGTCGACAGCGAAGTCACCAGGACCGAAGCCTGCCTGCGAGCAGGGAAAATGCAGTCGGCTTACCGCTATCTTGCCGACGGCAGGACTTTTCTGGTGGTTCGGCAGCCGATGAGCGGCGGCGGCTGGGTCGTGACCTTCGACGATGTTACCGAGCGTCGCCGCGCCGAAGAGCGCATGACGCATCTTGCGCATCACGACACGCTGACCAACCTGCCCAACCGCTCGATGTTCCGCGAGCGCCTGGACCAGGCATTGAGCGAGGCCAAAGCCGCGCCGGTGGCGATCTTCTCGCTCGACCTCGACCGCTTCAAGGCCGTCAACGATACGTTCGGGCATCCGGCCGGCGACTGGCTGCTGAAAAGGGTGGCCGAGCGCCTGCAGCGCTGCCTGCGCAGCGACAAGGACGTGGTGGCGCGTTTCGGCGGCGACGAATTCGCCATCATTCAATCCAATATCAGAAACGCGGTCGACGCCGAAAAGCTGGCCAAGCGCATTATCGAGGTGATCGGCAAGCCTTATCGCGACAAGGGCCGCGAAATGCATGTCGGGGTGAGCCTCGGCATCGCGCTTTATCCCAGCGACGGGCAGGATGCGGATACGCTGCTCACCAATGCCGACATGGCGCTCTACCGGGGCAAGAGCGAGGGGCGCAACATCTACCGTTTCTTCGAGCCGGGCATGGATGCCATGGTGCGGGAGCGCCTGGCGCTCGAGGCCGACCTCGAAGCTGCACTCCCGAGGCGCGAGTTCGAACTGGATTTCCAGCCGATTCTCGACATCGCCTCCGGTGAGATCGTCGGCGCCGAAGCGCTGATGCGCTGGCGCTCGCCGTCGCGCGGGCTGGTGCCGCCGCAAGACTTCATCGCCGCGGCCGAAGAAACCGGGCTGATCGTGCAGCTCGGCGACTGGGCGCTGCGCAAGGCCTGCGGCGTGGCGGCGGGCTGGCCGCAGGACGTGCGCATGGCGGTCAACGTCTCGGCGGCCCAGATCAAGAGCGGCGGCTTCGCCCGCAGCGTGATTGCGGCGCTCGCCTTTTCCGGCCTGCCAGCAAGCCGGCTGGAACTCGAAATCACCGAAACGGTGATGATGGACGAGAGCGACAGCGTGCTGAGGACGCTCGGGCAATTGCGCGGGCTCGGCGTGCGCATCGCGCTCGACGATTTCGGCACCGGCTATTCTTCGCTCGGTTATCTGCGGCGCTTCCCGGTCGACAAGATCAAGATCGACCGCTCCTTCATCCACGATCTCGACAAGCGCGACACGGCGGCGATCGTGCGCACGGTTATCGGGCTCGGCGCCGAGCTCGGCATCACCGTCACCGCCGAAGGCGTCGAGGCCGAAGCGCAGCTCGACATGCTGCGCAAGGCCGGCTGCGGCGAGGCGCAAGGTTTTCTGATCGGCGCGCCTGCCAGGGCCTCGGAGATGAGCCGCCTGCTGCGCTCGCAGGAAAAGCTTCGCCGATCCGGTTGATGCCAGGCACCGGTCAGCGCAGCGTCTCGAAATATTTCTCGTGGAAGCTCACATAGCCGGGTTCTACCACTTTGAGATGCCGCGCGATCAGCCGATGAAAAGCCGGCAATTGATGGAACGGCACACCCGGATAGGCGTGGTGCTCGGCATGGTAGGGCATGTTCCAGGCGAGCTTGCGCACGAACCAGTTGGTCAGCGTCGTCCTGGTGTTTTCCAGCATATTGGCGACGAAGGGGCAGCGGCCATGCTCGGCCAGCAGATAAAGCCTGAGAAAGGGCTGCCCGAGCAGCGCCGGTACGAGCCAGATGTAGAGGAGCACGGTCGCCTCGAGCCAGATCGCAAGCGTCAGCACGACGAGGTAGAAGGCGATCATCGCCCGCGCCTCGGCCTGGACTTTCGGCAAGCCTTTCGGGGGCACATAGCTGTCCCCGCAGCGGCCGCTGGCATTTTTGTAGAGCGTCTTGAAATGACCCCACCACACCGGCAGGCCAGACACATGGACGATGTACTGTCGCAAGGTCTCGGGCTTCGGGAAAGCCAGCTCCGGATCGTTCTGCGGGTCCTGAGTGAAGCGATGATGGGCGAAATGGAAATAGCGGAACCAGTCGGCCGGCAGCGCGATCGCCAGGCTGCAGAGCCGCGCGACGGCATCGTTCAGCCACTGCGTTTCGAAGGCCGTCCTATGCACGGTCTCATGCAGCAGCGTGAACAGGAACACGATCAGGATGCCCTGCGGCAGCATCAGAACCGGCCAGTACGGCACCTTGGC
>NZ_RZST01000275.1:0-8435 GCF_003997575.1 Mesorhizobium sp. M1A.F.Ca.IN.022.07.1.1 | reverse complement strand
AAGAGCAGGCCGCGCCCTCGCCCGCCAATGAGGATGTCGCGGAAACGGAGAAGCCGAAGAAGCCTCGCCGTGCACCGCGATCGAAGAAGGCTGTCGAGGAAACCGTCTACGAGAAAGCGCCCGAGCGGGCGGCGGAACTTCCCGCTGAACCTGCGGCCGCCGAACCGGAGCTGACAGCGGCCGCTGCTGCTCCGACCGAGGCCGAAGCGCAGGTCAATGCCCATCCGACGCGGCGCAAACCACAGTCGATCGACACGCCGGCTGTCCCCGTCGTTTCGTCCAACGTCAGCGAGGAAGCCAAGACCGAAGGAAAGCCGAAGCGTGCCGGCTGGTGGCAGCGGAAGGGCTTTTTCTAAGCTCTGTCAGCTCATTAGGCTTAGTTGTTAAACAGAAGATCCCGTGCCGCCCGGCGCGGGATTTTCGTTTTCTGGCCTTCCAATCTTGCGCCCAGCACCTGCTAAGGCGCGAAGATCGACCAGTTCATCATCCTGGCGAGCTTCTCAAGCGCTATGGAGCCGAGCTTTGAATTGCCGTTCTCGTTGAGGCCGGGGGACCAGACGGCGAGCGAGGCGACGCCCGGCACGATGCCAAGAATACCGCCGCCGACGCCACTCTTACCCGGAATGCCGACACGGAAGGCGAAATCGCCGGAGCCGTCATAGTGGCCGCAGGTCAGCATCAGCGCGCCGATGCGGCGCGCACGCTCGGTCGACACTACCGACAGCCCGGTCGCCGGGTTCCGACCGCCATTGGCGAGGAAGCGGCCGGCCATGGCGAGCTGCCGGCAGCTCATGGCGATGGCGCAATGATGGAAGTAGACGCCCAGCGCCAGCTCCGGCTCATGGTCGAGATTGCCAAAGGACTTCATGTAATTGGCCAGAGCGAAGTTGCGGTAGCCGGTAGCGCGTTCCGAGGCCGCGACCTCGCGGTCGATGATGATCGTGTCGTCGTCGGCCAGGAATTGGACGAAGCGCAGGATCTCGCCGATCGCCTCGCGCGGCTGGTGGCCGGCAAGCAGGATGTCGGATACGACGATGGCGCCGGCGTTGATGAACGGATTGCGCGGAATGCCGCTCTCATGCTCGAGCTGGACGATCGAGTTGAACGGATTGCCCGACGGCTCGCGGCCGACACGCTGCCACAACGCATCGCCGACCTTGCCCAGCGCCAGGGTCAGCGTGAACACCTTCGAGACGCTCTGGATCGAAAAGGGCTGATCGGCATCGCCGGCAAGGATGATGCGCCCGTCATTGGTCACGGCGGCAATGCCGAATTTCGGATCGACCTTGCCGAGCTGCGGGATATAGGTGGCGACATCGCCGCGATCGCTGCGCTCGGTCATTTCGGCGGCCACTTCCGCCAGCGCCTGTTCAAGCTCGGGCATGGCGTCTATTTCAGCCAACTTTCGATGCGCGCCAGCGCCTCGACCATGTCGTCATGGCTGCCGGCATAGGAAAAGCGCATGGTGCGATGGCCCTGGAGCGGATCGAAATCACGGCCGGGCGTGGCCGCCACATGCGCCTCGGCCAGCATCTTGCGCGCGAAGGCCATGCTGTCATTGGTGTGCCGCGTGACATCGCAGAAGGCGTAGAACGCGCCGTCCATGGGCGCCGCGAGCGGGAAGCCCAGCTCCGGTAGACGCTTCATCAGCAGGTCGCGGTTCCAGGCATAACGCGCCTTCACCGCTTCCAGCTCTTGCGTGGCATTGAAGGCCTCGATCGCCGCGACCTGCGACAGTTCCGGCGGCGAGATGTAGAGGCTCTGCGCGATGCGCTCGACCGGCCGCACCAGTTCGTCCGGCAGCACCATCCAGCCGATGCGCCACCCGGTCATGCAATAATATTTCGAGAAGGAGTTGATCACCGTCACGCCGGCGCCACAGGCAAGTGCAGTGACGTCGGGCGCGGCATAGGCCAGCCGGTGATAGATTTCGTCCGAGATCACCGCGATGCCAAGCTCGTCCGCGGTCTTCACCAACGCGGAAAGCTCGTCGGCTGGAATGACCGCGCCGGTCGGATTGGCTGGACTGGCAAACAGCACGCCTTTCAACGGCTTCTCGCGGTGTGCGCTCTTCAGGTGGTCGGCATGCAGATAGGCGTCCGAGCCAAGCTCGATCTCGACGATTTCGATGCCAAGCGCGGCCATGATGTTGCGGTAGGCCGGATAGCCGGGCGCGGCGATGGCGACGCGGTCGCCGGGATCGAACATCGCCAGGAAAGCCAGGTTGAAGGCGGCCGACGAGCCGGTAGTGACGGCGATACGGGCGGGCGCGACATCGATCCCGTAATGCTCGCCATAGTGCGCGGCGATTGCCTTGCGCAGCTCCGCCAGGCCAAGAGCATCGGTGTAGCCGATGCGGCCGTGCTTCAGCGCGAGAGCGGCGGCTTCGCGGACGCCGACCGGCGCCGGGTCCGACGGCTGGCCGACCGCCATCGACACCACGGGAATCCCGGTCGCCTTCAGCCGGTTGGCCTCAGCCAGAATATCCATGGCGTGGAACGGCTCGACCTCGCCGCGGCGTGAAAGCGAAACGACCATCTGACTCTTCAGCCTGCCTTTGGTTGGCAAATCCACAGGCAAACCATCGCTCGCTTGCCCTGGAACTGCCGGGAGTTCGACGGCAGCGCCGCACAAATGCCCGATTGGTGTGGGGATCACAAGCGCGCAGGAAGTTATCGGCGCCGACTTTTCATCCTTCGCCCGCTCGTCTACCAGTGGACCTGTCATGTTGAGCCGACCCGAACGATGATCGATAGATCGACCGCAATAGGGCGAACCGCGCGCGGGTTCGCGACGCTCCTGCTTGCCGCCGCCGTCGCGGTGTCCACTTCGCTGAGCGCCTTCGCGCAAGGCGTGCCGGTGGTGCGCGACGCCGAGATCGAGGCGCTGGTGCGCGACTATGCCCGACCGATCTTCAAGGCGGCGGGCCTTGCCAATGACGGGATCGACATCGTTCTCGTCAACGACCAGAGCTTCAATGCGTTCGTGACCGGCCGCCGCCTGTTCATCAACACCGGCGCGCTGGTGACGGCCGAGACGCCGAACGAGATCATCGGCGTCATCGCGCACGAGGCCGGCCATATTGCCGGCGGCCACCAGCAGAAGCTGCGCGATCAACTCGATCGCGCCAAGACCATGGCCATCATCGCCACGTTGCTCGGGGCGGGCGCGATCGTGGCCGGCGCCACCACCAACAGCCGCGGCCTTACCGGCGCCGGCATGGGCGTCGCCGCCGGCGGCGGCGAGATGGCGCAGCGCAGCATCCTTGCTTATCAGCGCGGCGAAGAAATCACCGCCGACCGCTCGGCGATCACCTACCTCAATGCCACCGGCCAGTCCGGCATGGGCATGCTGAAGACCTTCGGGCGCTTCCAGAGCGCGCTTTCGCTGTCGGGCACCCAGCTCGATCCTTACCGGATCAGCCATCCGATGCCCCGGGAGCGCATCGCCAATCTCGAGGTGCTGGTCAAGGCTAGCCCATATGTCAGCCAGGTCGACACGCCTACGCTGCAGCAGCGGCATGACATGATGCGCATCAAGATCGCGGCCTATATGCAAGGCCAGGCGGCTGTGGCGAGGCTGATGCGCAAGAACCCGACCAGCCTTGCCTCGCGCTATGGCGACGCGCAGCAGACCTATCTCTACGGCAATCCTGGCGCCGCGCTGACGAAAACCGCGGCCCTGATCAAGGAACAGCCGAAGAACCCCTATTTCCAGGAACTGCGCGGCGACATCCTGATGAAGGCCAACAGGCCCAAGGACGCCGCGGATGCCTATGCCAAAGCGGCGAGCCTCGACGCGGCGCGGTCCGGCTTGCTGCTGGTCTCGCTCGGCCAGGCGCTGATGGCGATCGGCACGCCGGACTCAATCAACAAAGCGGTGGCGCAGCTCAACAGCGGGATCGGGCGCGACAAGGAAAACGCCGTAGCCTACCGCTACCTGGCTCAAGCCTATGGCGAATTGGGGCAAATCCCGGCCGCCGACCTTGCGACGGCGGAGGGCCATTTCTATTCGGGCGACTATAAGAACGCGAAGATCTTCGCCATGCGCGCTCAACAGAAATTGAAACGCGGCGAGCCCCGCTGGCTTCGCGCGCAGGATATCATAAACTACACGCCATCTAACAAACTCAAGTGAACCTCCCGGCCGCGCGCGGCGACCAGGTTGGACCGGGACAGGCAGAAGGAACTGATCATGAACAAGGCAATCCTGCTCGGCAGCGCCGGCGTGGCGGTAGCGCTCGGCATGCTGGCATTCGGCTTCGTGGCAGGAAGCCCGCAGGCCGCTAAGGCCGACACGACGCAAGCCATCCAGGTCGCCTCGGCGGACAGCAAGATCGACCGCAAGGAGGTCGAAGGCATCATCCGCGACTATCTGCTGAAAAACCCCGAGGTCCTGCTCGAGGTTCAGGACGCGCTCGAGGCCAAGCAGAAGGAAGAGCAGCGGCTCGCCGCACTCGGCGTCATCAAGGATGCGAAGGACGAGATCTTCAACTCCACCTTCGACGGCGTGGTCGGCAACCCGAAGGGCAAAGTCACCATCGTCGAGTTCTACGACTACAATTGCGGCTTCTGCAAACGCGCCATTGAGGACATGAAGGCGCTGACCAAAGCCGATCCGGACCTGCGCTTCGTGCTCAAGGAGTTTCCAATCCTCAGCCCGGATTCGCAAAAGGCCAGCGTGGTCTCGATGGCCTTCCATCTGATGATGCCGGAGAAGTACAGCGAGTTCCACACTGCGCTGCTCGGCAGCCAGGGCCGTGCCACCGAATCCACCGCCATGAAGGTCGCTGTTTCGCTCGGTGCCGACGAGGCGAAGCTGCGCGAGAAGATGAAGGATCCGAGCATCAACGAAGCGCTCTCGCGCACCTACGATCTCGCCACCAAGCTGTCGATCACCGGCACGCCGTCCTATGTGGTCGGCAATGAGGTGGTGTTCGGCGCGCTCGGACAGCAGGTTCTGGCGGAGAAGATCGAGCAGGCCAAGAGCGCGCTCTAGGTTTGGGCATGGTCTTTTCCGAAAACCGCTGCACAGTTTTCGGGATCATGCTCTAAGCGATTGCGAGTCGCGATAACAGGCGGTTTTCCGCCTGTTGTGGACAGCGAAAGAACGTACTTGCGCTCTTTTCGCGGGCGGATATGCCCATTATAGAGGTCCGGCGCGCCGGCTTGAGGCCGGCGCCGAAGAGGTCGGCATATTTGAAAACGATTTTCGTCCTGAACGGTCCCAATCTCAATGCACTCGGCAAGCGCGAGCCGGGGATCTATGGCGGCAAGACGCTTGCCGCCATCGCCGAGGATTGCAAGGCCGCCGGCACGGCGCTCGGGCTCGAGATCGATTTTCGTCAGTCCAATCACGAAGGTGATCTCGTCGACTGGATCCAGGAAGCCGGTGAAAAGGCCGCAGGCATCGTCATCAATCCCGGGGCCTACAGCCATACCTCGATTGCCATTCACGACGCCATCCGCGCCATCGCGCCGCTGCCCGTCGCTGAAGTCCATCTTTCCAATATCCACGCGCGGGAGCCTTTCCGCCACGTCTCCATGGTCGCGCCGGTCGCTGTCGGCATGATCTGCGGGTTCGGGCCACTCGGCTATACGCTTGCGCTGCAGGCACTGGCGGCGCGCCTGTGACCGGCTCCCAAACAGAAGGCTCGAAAATGTCGATAAAGAAGAACGGTGTTGACCAGCAGCTGATCCGCGACTTGGCGGGCATACTGAACGACACCAACCTGACCGAGATCGAGGTCGAGCTCGGCGATCTGAAAGTGCGCGTGTCGCGTCAGTCTCAGGCCGTCCACGCGGTCGCTGCTCCGCTTCCTATGCCGTCCGCGGCGGTTGCCGGGCCGGCTCAGGCGGTAGCGGCCGCGCCCGCGACGGCAGCCGATCCTTCCAAGAACGCCGTGCCCTCGCCGATGGTCGGCACCGCCTATCTCGCGCCCTCGCCCGACGCCAAGGCGTTCATCGAGATCGGCCAGAAGGTGAAGGAAGGCCAGACGCTGCTCATCATCGAAGCGATGAAGACGATGAACCAGATTCCCTCGCCGCGCGCCGGCACGGTGACGGCGATCCTGATCGAGGACGCCCAGCCGGTCGAATACGGCATGCCGCTCGTGGTCATCGAGTAGAGCCGGGAACAGCGGGCAGATGTTCCAAAAAATCCTCATCGCCAATCGCGGCGAAATCGCGCTTCGGGTGCTGCGCGCCTGCAAGGAGCTCGGCATCCAGACGGTGGTGGTCCATTCGACGGCCGATTCCGACGCCATGCATGTGCGGCTTGCCGACGAAAGCGTCTGCATCGGCCCGCCGCCGTCACGCGAAAGCTATCTCAACATTCACCAGATCGTCGCCGCTTGCGAGATCACCGGCGCCGATGCCGTGCACCCGGGCTACGGCTTCCTGTCAGAAAACGCCAAGTTCGCCGATATCCTCGCCGCCCATAACATCACCTTCATCGGCCCTTCGGGCGACCATATCCGCATCATGGGCGACAAGATCGAAGCCAAGCGCACGGCAAAGCGCCTCGGCATCCCGGTGGTGCCTGGTTCGGACGGCGCGATCAGCGACGAGAAGGAAGCAAAGCGCATTGCCGCCGCGATCGGCTATCCGGTGATCATCAAGGCTTCGGCCGGCGGCGGCGGCCGCGGCATGAAGGTCGCCCGCACCGAAGCCGACCTCGAAGTGGCGCTGCAGACCGCCAGATCAGAAGCCGGCGCTGCCTTCGGCGACGACGCCGTTTACATCGAGAAATATCTGGAAAAGCCGCGCCATATCGAATTGCAGGTGTTCGGCGACGGCGCCGGACGCGGCGTGCATTTCGGCGAGCGCGACTGCTCGCTGCAACGCCGCCACCAGAAGGTGTGGGAGGAAGCGAACTCACCGGCCCTCAACGCCGAGGAACGTGCGCGCATCGGCGGCATCTGCGCCAAGGCGATCGCCGATCTTGGCTATTCCGGCGCCGGCACGATCGAATTCCTCTACGAGAACGGTGAATTCTATTTCATCGAGATGAACACACGCCTGCAGGTCGAGCATCCGGTGACCGAAGCGATCACCGGCATCGACCTCGTGCATGAACAGATCCGTGTCGCCTCCGGCGGCGGACTGTCGGTCAAGCAGGAAGACATCAAGTTCAACGGCCACGCCATCGAGTGCCGCATCAACGCCGAGGATCCGCGCACGTTCACGCCGTCGCCCGGTACGATCACGCATTTCCACACGCCGGGCGGCCTCGGCATCCGCGTCGATTCCGGCGTCTATTCCGGCTACCGGATCCCGCCCTATTACGACAGCCTGATCGGCAAACTGATCGTGCATGGCCGCAACCGCGTCGAATGCATGATGCGGCTGCGCCGGGCGCTCGACGAATTCGTTGTCGACGGCATCAAGACGACGCTGCCGCTGTTCCGCGACCTCGTCGGAAATCCGGATATCGCCAACGGCGATTACGACATCCACTGGCTTGAGAAATATTTGGCCACGGCGGAATAGGATCTTGCGGTTATAATGGCGCAATGACTCGTCCCTACGCGCCCGGCTACCGCATCCCGACCGACCTGCTGCTGAAAGCCTATGCCTCGGGCGTGTTCCCGATGGCAGAGAGCGCCACCGACCCGGAAGTGTTCTGGGTGCGGCCGGAGACGCGCGGCATCATCCCGCTCGACGGATTCCACACGCCGCGCAGTCTGAAGAAGACGATCCGCAGGCACCCTTTCGACATCCGCTACGATTTCGACTTCGAGGCGACGATCGACGGCTGCGCGGAAAGGCGCGACGAGCGCCGCTCGACCTGGATCAACGCGCCGATCCGCGAAGCCTATGTCGAGCTCTATCGGCTGGGCCACTGCCATTCCGTCGAGGCGTGGCGCGAGGGCCGGCTGGCCGGCGGTCTCTATGGGGTGTCACTCGGGCGCGTCTTCTTCGGCGAAAGCATGTTCGCCCGGGAAACCGACGCCTCGAAGACCTGCCTCTATTATCTCGTCGAGCGGCTGAACGAACGCCGCTTCGCGCTCCTCGACACGCAGTTCACCACCGAGCACCTGAAGCGCTTCGGCGCCATCGACGTGCCGCGCAGCCGCTAAGAAAAAATGCTGGCCGAGGCCCTGAAGGGCGACGCGGTCTTTTATCCCTGAGATAAGCGGTCACCCGCTCGCAGTTTCAATTGGCGTCTGGGAATGAAACATCATCTTCCAGCCATCGGCGCGATGAACATAGCCGGTGCTGACGAGAGCGGCATAGGGCTCGCCGTTTTCCCGCGTCGCGCGCGCCTCGTAGGTTAGCATGACGATATCGCTGCCGGGTTCGACCATGCCTTTCAGCCGAATGTCGAGATCGCGCCAGCGATTGGGCTTGGTGGCGGTCTTGGCCAGATCGGCATTGGTCATCGCCTGCGCCATCTCCGGAAAGGCGACGAGGCAATCCACATCGGCGTGGGCC
>NZ_RZST01000274.1:0-8463 GCF_003997575.1 Mesorhizobium sp. M1A.F.Ca.IN.022.07.1.1 | reverse complement strand
GTATCGATATAGATGCCGGACTTGGCGCGGCGCTCGACGATGCGCATCGCTTCGAGGATGGCAAGCGCCTCGCGGATCTGGCCGCGGCTGACGGCGAAATGCTCCGCCAGCTCGCGCTCCGACGGCGTGCGGCCCGACTCCTTGTCCGAGTTGGAGAACAGATAGGCGGCGAGTTCCGCAAGAAGGTTCTTTTCTTTCATCGTCAAATGCGTAGCGCGTGCGCCTCCAGGAATCGCTCCGAAACGGTGAAACCCAATCCGGGCTTTTCAGGGATCGCTATCATACCGTCCTTTGCTTCGACAGTCTCCTCGACGAGATCGTGGATCATCGGATTGGCGCCCAGCGAATACTCGACGATGAAGGTCGCGGGGGAAGCCGCGCAGACATGCAGTCCGGCGAAGAAGCAGGGCGCGCCGGCCCACAGATGCGGCGCGAAGCGCAGGTTGAAGGCGCTGGCGATGGTGCCGATCTTCATCGCCTCGCTGATGCCGCCGCAGAAGGCGGGATCAGGCTGGAAGATGTCGGCCGATTTCAGCACGGCCAGATCGCGAAAGGCATAGCGGGTCGCCTCGCTCTCGCCGGTGGCGATCGGGGTCGAACCGGACGCGCGCACCTCGGCCATACCGTGCTTGTCGTCGGCGATCACCGGCTCCTCGAACCAAGCCAGATCGAGATCGGCGGTGAGGCTGATGAAGCGCTTGGCCTCGGCGACAGTGTAGGTGCCGTGCGCGTCCACCATCAGTTCGACGTCAGGACCGATCGCTTCCCTGGCGGCGCGGACGCGCGCGGCCGAGATATGCGGGGCGCCGTCCATGGCGCCGATGCGCATCTTCAGCGCCTTGAAACCGCCTTTGGCGATATAGGATTTGAGCTGGTCGCCGATGGTATCGGCTGGCGCCCAGCCGCCCGAGGCATAGGCCTGCATGCGCTCGACCTTGCGGCCGCCGAGCAGCCGCCAGACCGGCTGCCCCAGCGACTTGCCGAGGATGTCCCAAAGCGCGATGTCGACCGCGCTGATCGCCGCCACGCTCATGCCGCGCCGCGCCAGCTGGGGCATGGCATGGCCGGCATGGGCCGCCGTGTGGTGTCGCACGCCGTTGTAGAGCATCTCCCAGAGGATGCCGATATCGGCCGGATCACGGCCGATGAGCTGCGGCGCAATTTCGTGGTTCAGCATGTGGACCAGCGCGCCATAGCTGCCGGCGCTGCCGGCGGCGTTCTTGCCCTCGCCCCAGCCGACCAGGCCGTCGTCGGTCTCGACGCGCAGGATGGCGGCGTCGAACGTCGTCACCTGACCGAAGTCGCTGCGATGCTGCTTTGCGACTTCGATCGGTATACGAACCCACCAGGCCTGGACGCTTTTTATACGCATCTTGATCCCCGGCCCGCCGCCCGGCCAGGACGGTAGGGCTAAGCTCCAAATCGGACCGTCTACTTGATCAGCGGCAGCAGCGTTTCGGCGGTGATGCGCATCTGATCGGTGTAGAACTTCTCGGTGAGCACGCTGGAGCCGTGATCCTGGATGAATTTGAGCTGCTCGGGCGAGATGTCGACCGGGTTGCGCTCCACCATCTCCGGATAGGGGGCGGCCGGCGTGCGGTCGACCGGCGCGACGAACTCGTTGGTCAGCGCGCCGTCATAGCCGATCTCCTTCAGCGTGCCGACGATCTTCGGCCAGTCGATCTGGCCGAGACCCGCGGCGAAGCGGTTGTTGTCGGCGACATGGAAGTCGTAGAGGCGCTTGCCGACCTGGCGGATGGCGTCATAGACGTTAAATTCCTCCATATGGATGTGGTAGGCGTCGAGGCAGACGCCGCATTCCGGGCTCACCGCATCCGCGAGCGCGAGCGCCTGGGCACCACGATTGAAGAGGTAGGTCTCGAAGCGGTTGAGCGGCTCGACGGCGATCTTGACGCCGACCTTCTTGGCATGCGCGAAGCATTCGCGCGTGGCGTCCACCACCCAGCCCCACTCTTCCGCCTCGGTGCCGTCGGGCACCACCTTGCCGACGGTGGCGGGAACCAGCGTGATGATCTCGCCGTCAAGCTCGCTCACCATGGTCAGCACGTCTTTGACATATTGTACCGATCGCTCGCGCTGGCCCTGGTTCTTGGCGGCAAGGTTGCGTTCGCCCAGCATCAGCGTCACCGAACCCCAGCAACGTATGCCGTGCTCCTTCAGGAGCGCGCGCGTTTCCTTGGTTTTGTACTGCTCGGGCTCACCGGAAATCTCGATCGACTCGTAGCCGAACTTCTTGATGCGCTTCAGCGTCACCTCCAGCGGCTCCGCCCGCATCCAGTTGTGCGTCGAAAGATGCATGGTCTGTCCTTCCCAGAATTCGCCTGTCACGTTTTTCGCGACGTTCTCCACCGAGCCCGTCGCATGATCTCCTCCCCACGGCGTTCCAGTGTTTTTCTCGAAACTGGTTCGACCAATTGGGCCTGACAGAACCTCTACAGCAAATTCACAGTAACGGCAAGGAGACCACTTATTGGGCTCAACTCATCAGTCAATGCTTTGATTTGAATAGATTAAGATACCTTTCGGCAATCCTGTGGATCGCATTCCAGCTGTTTCTGGCCGCTTGACCAAACAGCCGTATTTGGTAATACCAGAATGCCGCTGCTTGTCGGCGCCGAGACGAACGGTCGAAGAGGCTAGCCCTCGCTTCAATCGGCGCTATGCTTGGTCCATGAAAACGAGAGAGGGAGGATGCCGATGCCGACGACGATGAAGGGTCCCGGCCTGTTTCTGGCGCAGTTCGCGGGCGACGCCGCGCCGTTCAATTCGCTGGCTTCGATCACCAAATGGGCGGCCGGGCTCGGCTACAAGGGCGTACAGATCCCGACCTGGGACGGACGCCTGTTCGATCTGAAAAAGGCGGCGTCATCGAAAACCTATTGCGACGAGGTCAAGGGCATCTGCACTGAAGCCGGCGTCGAGATTACCGAACTGTCGACGCACCTGCAGGGGCAATTGGTGGCGGTGCATCCGGCTTACGACGCGCAGTTCGACGGGTTTGCGCCACCCGAGGTGCACAACAATCCGAAGGCCCGGCAGAAATGGGCGGTCGAGCAGATGGAATTCGGCGCCAAAGCATCGAAGAATCTCGGCCTCAAGGCGTCGGTAAGCTTCAGCGGCGCGCTCGCCTTCCCGTACCTCTATCCGTGGCCACAGCGGCCGCCTGGGCTGATCGAGGAGGCGTTTGCCGAGCTTGGCAAGCGCTGGAAGCCGATCCTCGACGTCTATGATGAGAACGGCGTCGATATCGGCTACGAGATCCATCCAGGCGAGGACGTGTTCGACGGCGCGACCTTCGAGATGTTTCTCGACGCGGTCGGCGGCCACAAGCGCTGCAACATCAATTACGACCCGTCGCACTTCCTGTTGCAGCAGCTCGACTATCTCGAGTTCATCGACATCTACCACGAGCGGATCAAGGCCTTCCACGTCAAGGATGCCGAGTTCAACCCGACGGGGCGGCAAGGCGTCTATTCGGGCTATCAGGGCTGGGTGAACCGTGCCGGGCGTTTCCGTTCACTCGGCGACGGGCAGGTCGATTTCAGCGGCATCTTCTCCAAGCTCACCCAGTACAACTACGGTTCCTGGGCGGTGCTGGAATGGGAATGCTGCCTCAAGCATCCCGAGGACGGCGCGGCCGAAGGCGCACCCTTCATCCAGCATCATATCATCCGGGTCACCGAAAGGGCCTTTGATGATTTCGCCGGCGGCACCAGCGACAAGAAGCTGCTGCGCGCGATGATGGGGATTTAGCACCTTTATCCTCCCCTCGAGGGGAGAGTGGCCCAAAGGGCCGGGCTGGGTCGGTTTATGCCGAGATCCACGCCCGGCGACCCCACCCGATCCGCTGTGCGGATCGACCTCCCCTCAAGGGGGAGCTAACCAACATGAGGGAGAACGAAAGCATGGTCGGCGCATCGAAATCGGAAACGGGAGGCGGCCCGATCCGCTACGGCATGGTCGGCGGCGGGCAGGGCGCTTTCATCGGCGCGGTGCACCGGATTGCGGCGCGCATGGACAACGACTTCGTGCTGGTGGCCGGCGCGCTGTCGTCGGACCCGGCGCGCGCGAAGGCCTCGGCCGAAGAACTCGGGCTCGATCCGTCACGCAGCTACGGCTCCTATGCCGAGATGGCCAAGGCCGAAGCCAAACGCCCGGACGGCATCGAGGCAGTGGCGATCGTCACGCCCAACAATGTGCATGTGCCGGCGGCCAAAGCCTTCCTGGAGGCGGGTATCCACGTCATCTGCGACAAGCCGCTCGCGACCTCGCTCGCCGAGGCGAAGAAGCTTGCCGCACTGGTCGAGAAGGCTGGAAAGGTGTTCGTGCTCACCCACAACTACACAGCCTATCCGATGGTGCGGCAGGCGCGCGAGATGGTGGCCAAGGGCATGCTCGGCGACATCCGCATCGTGCAGTCGGAATATCCGCAGGACTGGCTGACCGAAGACCTAGCCGCGACCGGTCAGAAGCAGGCCTCATGGCGCTCCGACCCCAAGCAGGCCGGCGCCGGCGGCGCGCTCGGCGACATTGGCACGCACGCCTACAACCTCGCCCGCTTCGTCTCGGGGCTCGAGCTGGATTCCCTTTCGGCCGACCTCGACGCCTTCGTGCCGGGACGCCAGCTCGACGACAACGTCAATGTGCTGTTGCGCTTCAAGCCGGTCGGCAACAAGCATCCGGCCAAGGGCATGATCTGGGCGAGCCAGGTGGCGCCCGGCCACGAGAACGGGCTGAAGCTGCGCATCTACGGCTCGAAGGGCGGGCTCGAATGGGTCCAGGCCGACCCGAACTATCTTTGGTACACGCCCTTCGGCCAGCCGAAGCAGTTGCTGACCCGGGCGGGCGCCGGCGCGATGCCGGTAGCGGCGCGCGTCAGCCGCGTGCCCTCCGGCCATCCGGAGGGCTATCTCGAAGGCTTCGCCAATATCTACCAGGAAGCGGCCCGCGCCATCCGCGCGGCGCGCAAAAAGGGCGGCAAGCTTGCCAAGGATGTCGCCTTCCCGACGATCGCGGACGGCGTCGAAGGCATGGCCTTCATCGAGGCGTGCGTGAAGTCTTCGAGGAAGAACGGGGCGTGGACGAGGCTATAAAGGCGGGCTCGGCGACGGCACGGGCCGGATGAGGGGGATTGTGACCCGCTAGCGCAAGTGGTTGGCCGCAGAGGAGGGGTGTCGATGAAAATCGGCATGTGCATGTTCTTGTGGACGACGAGCGTCTCGAAAAAGCACGAGGCGCTGCTGAAGGACATCAAGGCAACCGGCTTCGACGGCGTCGAGATACCGGTCTTCGCGGGCGAACCGGATGACTACAAGAAGCTCGGCGAGATGCTCGATCGCATCGGACTGGAGCGCACCGCGGTCTCCGCGATGGGAGATCCGGCGATGAACCTGATCTCTGCGGATGCCGCGACGCGCAAGGCCGGCATCGATTACATGAAATGGGCGATCGACTGCAGCGCGGCGCTCGGCGCGGACAGGCTGAGCGGGCCGCTGCATTCCACGCTGGGCGCCTTTTCCGGCAGCGGGCCGACAGCGGCCGAGAAGAAGCGCTCGGTCGCCTCGCAGCGGGCCATTGGCGATCATGCCGGCAAGAGGGGCGTCACCATCGGGCTTGAGGCGCTGAACCGCTTCGAGTGCTATCTGGTCAACACGATGGACGACCTGTCCGAGCATGTCGACGTGATCGACCGGCCGCACATCAAGGCGATGTACGACACCTTTCACGCCAATATCGAGGAGGCCGATCCGATCGGCGCCTATACGCGCAATCGCCGGAACGTCGTCCACATCCACATCTCGGAAAACGACCGCGGCGTGCCGGGGCGCGGCAACATCCCCTGGAAGGAGACTTTCGCGGCGATCCGCAAGAGCGGCTATGACGATTGGCTTACGATCGAGTCGTTCGGCCGGTCACTGAAGGATCTGGCGGCAGCGACCAAGGTGTGGCGGGATTTCGCAGAGAGCCCGGAGGCAGTTTATCGCGAAGGGTATCGGCATATCAGAGATGGGTGGAAGGCTGCCGCTTAAACGCCCTCTCCATTCGTCATCCACGGGCGGAGCGGGAGCGAAGCGGACGCCGAGACCCGAGGACCCATTCCGTGACGTCGACGCTCCGCCACGATGCAATTCTGCACCGGCTGCATTCTACGGCTTAGGGAACGGCATTACTGTGTTCATGCGAAGGCTGTTTTGTCTCGAATGATGGCATTGAGGACGACCAGGAGCTTCCTTGCAACGGCGATGATGGCCAGTTCTTGGACCCTGAGCGGGCTGCGAGGTTTGTGCGGCATCGAGACGATCGGTCTTGGCGCGCCGTCTTGTCGACTTCGCATAGTGGTGGGTGTGTGCCGGGTTGTGCGGCGAGAACGGCACGCCGGACTTGGCCAGCGCATGGCGCAACAACCGCTCATGGACGCCAGTCGCCTCCGACTAGCCTTCGACGTCGTCATCAAGGGCGACAACCCCTGAGGTCGTCATCGACGGGCGGGTCGGGCCTCCCTATCCGACCTCGATAACCGCTTTGATCAACCCGGATTTTTCGTGCGCCCAGCGCGCTAGATCGCGCGGCGTATCGGCAAGGGTGGTGCGGTGGGTGACGAGTTTCTCCAGCGGCACGGCGCCGTTGCGGATCGAGGCGGCGACATGGTCGAAGTCTGCTCTGAGCGCATTGCGGCTGCCGACCAGCGTCATCTCGCGCTTGTGAAACTCGGGATCGGAGAAGGTGATGTCGTCCTTGACGACGCTGACCAAAACCAGCGCTCCGCCATGCGCGACATGGGTGAAGGCGGACTGCACCGACTGCGTGTTGCCGGTGGCGTCGAACACAAGGTCGAAGCCTTCGCCGCCGGACGCCTGCCGCACCAGATCGGCTGCCTGCGCTTTCGAGCCGTCGAGCGCGGCAAAGCCGAGCTCGCTTTCGGCGAAAGCGAGCCGTTCGGTGCTCATGTCGAGCAGGCTGACATCGAGGCCGGCGATGCGGGCGAACAGTGCCGTGCCAAGGCCGATCGGACCGGCGCCGATGACCAGCGTGCGCTGGCCGGGCGCACTAAGCGAGCGCCGCACGGCGTGTGCGCCGATGGCCAGGAATTCGACGGCGGCGGCATCACCCAGCGATAGGCCATTTGCCGGATAAAGATTTTGCGCCGGCACCAGGATCTCGTCGCACATGGCGCCGTCGCGATGGACGCCGAGCACCTCGATCCTCACGCAGCAGTTCGGCTTGCCGTGCCGGCAGGCAACGCATTGGCCGCAGGCGAGATAGGGGTTGATGATCACCGGCTCGCCGATGGCAAGCTCGACGCCTTCACCTCGCTCGACGACTGTGCCCGAGACCTCGTGGCCCATGATGCGCGGATAGGCGAGGAACGGGTGCTTGCCTTCGAAGATGTGATAGTCGGTGCCGCAGATGCCGACATGGCTGACTGCGATCCGCGCCCAGCCGGGCGGCGGCGCGCCAGGTTCGGCGCGGTCTTCGAGAACAAGGTCGCCAGGCGAGCGGCAGACGACGGCTTTCATGCGCTGATCCAGTATTAGAAGGGGGCGTCGGCCCCGCTCGACCGGGGCCGGCGCGTCATTTCAGGAACGATTATTTGCCGCGACGGCGCAGGCCGTCGAAGTAGACGATGACGATGATCAGCAGGCCGGTGATGACGCGCTGCCAGAAGGTGTTGACGTTGAGCAGGTTGGCGCCGTTGTTGATCGTCGAAAGAATGAAGGAGCCGATCAGCGGCCCGTGCACCGAGCCGATGGCGCCGAACAGCGAGGTGCCGCCGATCACCGACGAGGCGATAGCCTGCAGCTCATAAGTGTCGCCCTGGGTCGGGTTGCCGATGCCGATGCGCGAGGCAAGCAGCACACCCACGAAAGCCGCGAGCAGGCCGGACAGGATATAGGCCATGAAGATGGTGCGCGGCACGTTCACGCCGGAAAGGCGCGCGGCCTCCGCATTGGAGCCGACCGAGAACAAATAGCGGCCCCAGCGTGTGTGGTGCAGGAACACATAGGACGGTATGGCGACCAGGATCACCATCCAGAACAGGTAAGGGATACCGAGCAGCGAGCCGCGCGAGAAGGCCTGGAACGGGTCGCTGTTGATCGAGATCGAATTGCCGTTGGTCATCAAGAGGCCGATGCCGCGCAGCGACGTCATCGTGGCCAGGGTGATGATGAAGGGCGGCAGGCCCATCTTGACGATGCCGAAGCCGTGGAACAGGCCAATGGCGATGCCGGCGAGCAAGGTAATGAGCACAGCCGCCCAGATCGGCCAGCCGGCATTGATCAGAAGCGCTACAATGACGGTGGTGAAGCCGACCACGGCACCGACCGAGAGATCGATGCCGCCGGTGATGATGACGAAGGTCTGGCCGACCGCGAGGATGGCGATCAGCGAACCCTGACGCAAAAGATTGGTGATGTTGAGCGTCGTGGCGAAGGAGGGTGT
>NZ_RZST01000273.1:0-8467 GCF_003997575.1 Mesorhizobium sp. M1A.F.Ca.IN.022.07.1.1 | reverse complement strand
GAGGCAGCGTGCTCGACCGCGTCGACACGCTGCCGCTTGCGGACAAGGCCGCAACGCTCGCCACAATCGGCGATACATTGGGAACTTCTATGGGCGGTTCCAGCGGCGTGCTTTTGTCGATCTTCTTCACGGCTGCCGCGCAGTCGCTCAACGGCGGCGCGCCGCTCAGCAAGGCGCTGCTCGCCGGCCTTGACCGCATGACCTTCTACGGCGGCGCGAAGCTCGGCGACCGCACAATGGTCGACGCCCTGGAGCCGGCTCTGAAGGCGCTCGACACGAACGGGCTGGAGGCGGCTGCTTCGGCCGCGCGGAGCGGCGCGCAGGCGACGGCGGCGATGCAGAAGGCGAAGGCCGGTCGCTCGGCCTATATCGGCCGCCAGCTTGACATAGCGGATCCGGGCGCGTTTGCAGTTGCCGAGGCGTTCGCGGCCGTGGTGGCCATGTTCGCCCCGGCGTGAAGGACAGGCGATGGCCGCATCCGATTTCTCACAATTGATCGCGGCAACTGCGGATACGATCGCGGCGCATGCCGACGAGCTGACCGCGCTCGACCAGGCGATCGGCGACGGCGACCATGGGCTGAACATGAAGCGGGGCTTCGAGGCGGTGCGCGCCGAAAAGGCCGCAATCGCGGCAAAACCGCTGCCGGACGCGCTGAAGGCGATCGGCACCAAGCTGGTGATGACCGTCGGTGGAGCCTCCGGGCCCTTGTTCGGTACTCTGTTCATGGCGCTCGGCAAGGAACTGTCCGGCACGCCCGACCGCGCCGCGCTGACAGCGGCGCTGGGTAAGGCGATCGAGGCGGTTTCGGCGCGCGGCAAATCGCAGCCGGGGCAAAAAACGATGCTCGACGTGCTGCAGCCGGTGTATGAGGCACTGGCGCAGGGCAAGACGGCTGGCGCAATCGCAGACGCCGCCGACAAGGCGGCCGAGGCCACCGTGCCGATGAAGGCCTTGCGTGGGCGCGCCTCTTTCCTGGGGGAGCGCTCGATCGGGCATATGGACGCCGGGGCGCGGTCGACCGCGCTCTTGGTGCGCGCAGTCGCTGAAGCAATCGAGGGTTCTTGATGAGCAATGTCGGTATCGTCATCGTCTCGCATTCGCCGCTGGTCGCCGAAGGCACGGCCGACATGGTGCGCCAGATGGTGGGCGACGAAGTGCCGCTTGCATGGTGCGGCGGAAACGGCCATGGCGGGCTGGGCACCAGCGTCGAGGCGATCATGGGCGCGATCGACAAGGCCTGGTCGGAAGCGGGCGTCGCCATCCTGGTCGATCTCGGCGGCGCCGAGACCAACAGCGAGATGGCGGTCGAAATGATCGGCGAGCCGCGATCCCGCAGAATAGTCGTCTGCAATGCGCCGATCGTCGAGGGTGCGGTGATGGCGGCGACGGAATCGTCCGGCGGCGCATCGCTCAAGGAAGTGGTGGCGACGGCGCATGAATTGTCGCCGTCGTGAGTGAACGGGAATCGACTCAATGTCCGCATCCGCCGAAGCCACGGTTCTGATCACCCACGAGGTGGGCCTGCACGCGCGCCCTTCGGTGAAGTTCACCAAGCTCGCCAAGTCGTTCACGGCCGAGGTGGAGGTGGCAGTCGCCGCCAACGGCCCCTGGTTCGATGCCAAGAGCATCGTCAAGGTCATGGCGGCCAAGGCGCCGAAAGGAACCGTGCTGCACATAAGGGCGCGAGGCGACGGCGCAAGCAACGCGGTCGAAGCGCTGGTCGGCCTGGTGCAGCGCGATTTCGACGAGGATGCGGATCATGCCCGCTCCGCTTGAGCCGGGTCTGCCGCCCTCTCAATCCGCAAGGAATGCGGGCCATGCGGATTGAGGGCATCCCTGCCTCTCCCGGCTACGCCGAAGGGCCGCTGTTCAACCTCGACCGTCCACCGGCTGCTTATGTGGCCAAGGCGAGCGAGGCGGAGGAGAAAGCAGCGCTGAAGGCGGCCATCGGCAGGGCGGTGAGCCGGCTGACCTCGCTTGTCGAGACGGCCGATGGCGATGCCGCCGGCATCCTCGAATTCCACATCGCCATGCTGGAGGACGTCGCGCTGAGCGCGCCCGCCTTCGCGGCGCTCGGCTCCGGAGAGCCGGCCGACGCTGCCTGGCGGCAAGCACTGGATGCCGAGATCGCCGGCTATGAGGCGTCCGACCAGGACTATTTCCGGGCACGCGCCTCGGACTTGCGCGACATCCGCGACCAGGTGCTGCGAGCGCTGAGCGAGGATAGCGAGACCGCGGCGCCCCTCGGCGCCATCCTCTATGGCCTGGACATCGCGCCGACGCGTTTCCTCGAAACCGACTGGAGCAGAGGCGGCGGCATTGCGCTCGAGGCCGGCAGCACCGCCAGCCATGTCGCCATGCTGGCACGCTCGCGCGGCGTGCCGATGGTGGTGGGGATTGGTGCCTTTGCGGACGAGCCCACCGGAAACGCGCTGCTCGACGCCGAGCATGGCGGCATCGTGCTCTCGCCCTCGCCGAAGGAGATCGAGGCGTTCCGGCAATCATCCTCCTCCTTCGCGGCGCGACAAGGCCAGGCGCAGACTTTTCTCGCCCAGCCGGCGGCGACCAAGGCCGGCACGTCGGTGCGGGTGCAGGTAAACATTGCCTACCCTTCCGATGTCGACGGCATCGACATTGCGACCTGTGATGGCGTCGGGCTCATGCGCACCGAATTCCTGTTCGGCAAGGCCCTGCCGGACGAGGAGACACAGTACCAAGCCTACCGCAAGGTGCTGGAATGGGCCGGAGAAAAACCGGTGACCATCCGCACCATCGATGCCGGCGGCGACAAACCGATCCCCGACTTCACCGTCGAGGAGACCAACCCGTTTCTCGGCCTGCGCGGTATCAGGCTGTCGCTGGCGCGGAGCGACATCTTCCGGGTGCAAATCCGGGCATTGCTGCGCGCCGCCGTACACGGCAATCTGAAGGTGATGTTTCCGATGATCGCCATGGCCGAAGAGTACAGGCAGGCCGCCGCGTTGTTTGCGGAGGAAGAGGCCGCTCTCGTGTCGCGCGGTCTTGCGCACAAGCTGCCGCCGCTGGGCATCATGGTCGAGGTCCCTTCGGTGGCCATCGCGCCGGAGGCTTTTGCCGCCGTTGCCTTCTTCTCGATCGGCTCCAACGACCTGACGCAATATGTGATGGCAGCCGCGCGTGACAACGCCGCCGTTGCACATCTCAACGCTGTCCGCCATCCGGCTGTGATGCGGCTGATCGCTTCGGTCGCGGCCTTCGGGCGCGAGAAAGGAATTCCGGTCAGCCTCTGCGGCGATGCCGGCGGCGATCCGGCCGCCATTCCGGCGCTGATTGAGGCCGGCCTGCGCGACCTATCGGTGGCTCCGGCGCAACTCGCCATGGCCAAGGCGGCCATAGCGGACGTTCCGGTGTAAGCACAGCATGGCCAAGCCTGCCAAGATACAAGAAGCCGGCGCGGAAGACGCGATCCGCGCGTATAAGACCATCCTGTCGCAAGTCATCGACCAGCGGCCTTCCGGCATGCGCCAGCGACTTGCCGATGCGCTCGGCAAGCATCGCAGTTTCGTCACGCAAATCTCCAGCCCGGCCTATTCGATCCCGATCCCGTCGAAGCATTTGCCGGCTATCTTTTCCGTCTGCCATTTCAGCCCGGCCGAGCGCGACCAGTTCCTGGCCGCCTATCACCAAGCGCATCCAGGCAAGCTGCCGGCGGCTTCGGGTCCGCGCAAGACGCGCCACGTCTCGCTCATCGTGCCGGATTTCGGCGACGACAAGCAGAACGCAGCGCTCGACCGGGCGATCAACGAATTCATCCAGAAGATCACCAGCATCGCCGGCAGGGGCAGCGGCTAAGCGAGACCTATTCGGGAGGACTGCCATGAAGAAGTTTCTGAATTCGGTGGACACGGTCCTCACCGAAAGCCTCGATGGCTTCGTCGCCGCGCATTCCGATATCCTCGCGCTCGGCGACGAGCACAAATTCGTTCGCCGCAGGACGCTGAAACCGGGCAAGGTGGCGCTGATCTCGGGCGGCGGCTCGGGCCACGAGCCGCTACATGGCGGGCTGGTTGGCCATGGCATGCTGGACGCCGCCTGCCCCGGCCAGGTCTTCACCTCGCCGACGCCCGACCAGATGCTCGCGGCCGCGCAAGCCGTCGACACCGGCGCCGGCTGCCTGTTCATCGTCAAAAACTATGAAGGCGACGTGATGAATTTCGACATGGCCGCCGAAATGTCGGACGGCGTTCTGCAGGTGGTGACCAATGACGACGTCGCGGTCGAGAATTCGTCCTACACCACCGGTCGGCGCGGCGTGGCCGGCACGCTGGTGGTGGAGAAGATCGTCGGCGCCGCGGCCGAGCAAGGCATGCCACTGCCCGAGCTCAAGGCGCTGGGCGACCGCGTCAACGCCTCGACGCGCTCGATGGGCGTGGCGCTGACCAGTTGCACGGTGCCGGCTGCGGGCAGACCGACCTTCGACATTGGCGACAACGAGATGGAATTCGGCGTCGGCATCCATGGCGAGCCCGGCCGGCGGCGCGATGATCTGAAGAGTGCCGACGCCATCGCCGAGGAGATCTGCACGGCAATCCTCGGCGATCTTGGTGACCGCGCCTGGGGACCGGCGCTGCTTTTCGTCAACGGCTTCGGCGGCACGCCATCGATGGAGCTTTATCTGATGTACAACAGCGCGCGAAAAATCTTCGAGAAGAGAGGCGTGACGGTGACCCGCTCGCTGGTCGGCTCCTATGTCACCTCGCTCGACATGGCAGGCTGCTCGATCACGCTGACGATGCTCGAGGATGAGACGACGGCGCTTTGGGACGCTCCGGTGCACACGGCGGCGCTGCGCTGGGGGATGTAGCGTCGCGCGGGCTTTTCTGCGACCATGGTCGCCTGTTGTTCGCGATATTGCCCGGTTGATGCTGCTCCCGCTTTCACCTGCCGAAGAAAAGCTGCTGCTCGAATTTGCCGATCCGGAGGCGCCGTCCGAGCGGGGCGGGGCCCTCTCGGCAAGCAGCCTCATGGCGCTGCTCGCCAATGCCGAGTTCCACGGCGTGCTGCCGATCATGCTGCGCAAGCTTCGGGAAATCGGCGAGGCCGATCTGCCGAACGATGCCCCCCTGCGGCAAAAACTCTCCGGGCTTCGCGATCAGGCTACACTGGCGACCGGGCAGTCGATGCTGCTGCAATATCACGGCGACCGCATCATGAAGGCCTTGGCCGCGAAAGGCGTTGCGGCTCGCATCGTCAAGGGCCCGGTGTTCGCGCGCAAGCTTTATCGCCATGCTGCCGATCGGCCGTTCACCGACATCGACATACTTGTCGATCCGGCCAGCATCGGCGAGGCCAACAACGTGATCGCCGAATGCGGCTTCACGCTTGCCAGTGGCGAGGCCGAATCGCATGAGTTGCAGGAGTTCAAGTGGCTGGAGAAGGAGAACTCCAGCCTGCTGATCGAGCTGCACGGCAATCTGGTGCATGACACCGGCATGCGGCGGCGCCTGTCGCTCGGCTTCCGCGAGTTGCAGATCATTGACGGCGGCGAGGCCGACACGCCGGCGTCGCTGCTCACCATCGCCATCGTTCATGCCGCCGGAGGCCACAAATTCCACCGGCTGCAGCTCTGTATCGACGTGCTGCAAGGTGTGCGCGCTCTGCAATCGCCGGAAGCCGAAGCGCGCCTTCTCGAAGCCGCGCGTATGACCGGCATCGAACTCGAGCTGGCGACCGTGCTCAATGTGACCGGGCGGCTGTTCGACGAGCCGCGCGCGATCGCCCTTGCCAACCGCATCGAGCCCGATCTGTCGATACGGCTCGCCAAATGGCTGATCACCGGCAACATGCTGCTCAGGGTCAATTCGCGGGACAAGATGCGCTCGCGCCTTAGCCGCGACGCCTTCCGCTGGGTCCAGCGGCTTGCCCGGCCAAGGCCCTATCCGGCCTGAAGGCCCGTTTGGAGATCTACTCCTCCACCGCGCCGCGGATCAGCCCCGCTGCATCGGCCGGGCTTGAGCCGACTTCCAGGGTGAAAGTGGGGACGGCCCTGACCAGTGCCGCGATCGACGCCATCCGCCGTTGCTGCATCGGCAACAGGCCGGTCAGGCCGGTCCTGACATTGTCGGTGGCAAGCGCGACCATCGCATCGGTCCTGGCCAAGGGCGTGAGCCGGGTGTGGCCGTCGGTCGAGCGCGCCAGATGCAGCAGCGCCGAGACCGGCCTGGGACGGACGTCCTCGATGCGAACGATCTCGGCGAGACGCTCCAGCGAGACGGCCTGCTCGCCCTCGGCGTCCCATCTGTCGCCAAGGCAGGGCGAGAGGAATGGCAGCATCGCCGCGGTGTTGCGATGGATCTTCACCTTACGCGGCATGCCCCAGGCCAGGGTGCCTTCAGATGTTGCGCCGAGGATCATCACATCGTCCGAGCATAGGCCGAAGCCCTGCGATGCCAGCGCCATTGAAGTCGTCGACTTGCCAGTGCCGCTCGGCGCATGGATCAGCACGAGCGCCCCACTATCGGGCAGCGTCAGACCGGCGGTATGGAGCATGTACTGCCCGCCGGAATCGAGCGCGGCATCCAGCACCATCATCAGCAGCGTCCATTTGACCTTGCTGTCGGGATGAACGCGGATTTCGGCCGAGCCCTCGTCGGCACGGATCGAGGCCGTCTGGAGGCCGGGAAAGACCAGATGGACGACGTCGCCGGCGTCGATGATGCGGCAATGGCCGTCCAGCGGCACTTCGCCGTCGAAGGCGAGCTTCCCCTCCGGGTTTTCGGGCAGCGCCGACGTTTCGAGGATATCGATGCGAAAGCCGGGTTCGACCGCTTCATTGACGCGCAATGTGCCGAGCATCAGATCGAAGCTCGGCCAGAGCTCGGCGCGCTCTGCCGATATGCCGATGACCTGGCCGTTGAGGTCATAGCAAACGGTGGCTGCGGCGCCGGTCAAGCGGCGCGCGCCTTCACGCTGCCGCCGGGGTGGCGATAGATTTCAACCATGTCGGGAAGGCTGTCGCTGACCACCGGCTTGCCGTCGAGGCAAACCCAGCAATGCGCCGAAAGGCGCGGCTCATGCATCGATTTGGCATCGACACCGAAATGGAGGTCGGGGTTGAAACCCGCCATCCGCAGGAAGCGGAAACCGAGCAGCCCTTCCCTCAGGCATCTGCGATCACGCATCACCCAGGGATGCCGAACCGTGCGGTTGACGCGGCTGACGACGTAGCTCCATGGCAGGCCACGATAGGGTGTGGGCAATTGCAGCGGCGCCAATTTCAGCACGCTTTCGAAATCGCGCCGGGCGACCAGTACCGGTATCAGCCGGGCGCTGAGCCACAGATGAGTGCGGAACAGGGCGCGCAGGAACGGTCCGCCGGCCATCACGCGCCCGGGTCGGCAAGGATGCCTTCGGCCACCAACTCGGCGGCCAGCGCCGTCATGTCGTCGCCGAGCGTCGCCTTGTCGACCTCGAATTCTTCCGACAGCAGATCGACGATGTGGTCGAGGCTGCGGGCGCCGTCGACCTTGTCGAGGAACGCTTCGGTGGTGCCGTTGCAGGTGTAAAGCTGGCCGCTGCGCGCCAGAAGCACCACGGCGCCGTCGCCGACATGCTGCACGGAGGCGTCGTCCGCCATCCGCAGAACCGTTTCAAAGGCGATTTCAGCCATACGCCCGCTCCCTATGCCGAACTGCAATTAGCGCGGCATGCCGTCGCTGTCCATTGCCAAGCGGGCAACGCTGCGTGTCAGACGGCCGGGCTATCGGGCCGCTCGGGCCCGCAACGATGCTCGACAGCTTCCCGCGCCTGACCGGAACCGGTTTTTCGTAAGTTCTTTTCGTCAAAACTTCCCCGGAAAGACTATCCAACTCGCGCGAGAATGATGGTGGGCTGGAACCACTGTCAAGCCGCCGTTCGCGCCAGGGTTGCCATCTTTCCCATAAGTAAGCTAAGAGTCTGCCGGCTTTTTGGGGAGTGGACAGTATGCGTTACAACTGGGATCGTGCTCCGACGGCATTCGAACGCCATCGGAAGGCATTGGCGGCCGCCATTCTAATAGCCGGCGGTGTCGGGCTGATGCTGGCAGCACTGCCGCTCTAAGCCGAATTCACTTGCTGACGTCATAGCGCGCTCCGATCCGGGAGCGGCTGGATCCGTTTGCCGGCAACGCCGACCAAAATGCGAGGAGACATGGCCGGCCAAAGCGGCTTAGGCTATTGCCATACGACGGAATGTTCCTGGGGAGGAAAAGTCGATGGCCTCACGCTACCACGAAGTCTATGAGGGCTGGAAACGCGACCCCATAGCGTTCTGGGCCGAAGCGGCCAAAGCGATCGACTGGTATTCGCCAGCCGAAAAGGTCTTCGATCCGGCGGCGGGCGTCTATGGCCGCTGGTTCACAGGCGCCACCTGCAACACCTGCTTCAATGCCATCGACCGCCACGTGGCGGGGGGGCGCGCCGACCAGCTGGCGCTGATCCATGAC
>NZ_RZST01000272.1:0-8474 GCF_003997575.1 Mesorhizobium sp. M1A.F.Ca.IN.022.07.1.1 | reverse complement strand
GTCGGCGCACCGCATGACTGTCTCGAAATCCACTATGCCGGCGACGACCGGCTGTTCCTGCCGGTCGAAAACATCGAGCTCCTCTCACGCTACGGATCGGATTCGGCGGAAGCGCCACTCGACAAGCTCGGCGGCGGCGCCTGGCAGGCGCGCAAAGCGCGGCTGAAGAAGCGGCTGCTCGACATGGCCGGGCAATTGATCCGCATCACCGCCGAGCGGCAGATGCGCGCAGCACCCGCCATGATTCCGGCCGACGGCCTTTATGGCGAGTTCGCGGCGCGCTTTCCCTATGAAGAAACCGACGACCAGCAGACGGCAATCGATTCCGTCATGGACGATCTCGGCGCCGGCAAGCCGATGGATCGGCTGGTTTGCGGCGACGTCGGCTTCGGCAAGACGGAAGTGGCGCTGCGCGCCGCCTTCATCGCGGCGATGGAAGGGTTCCAGGTCGCCGTCGTGGTGCCGACGACGCTGCTGTCGCGGCAGCATTTCAAGACCTTCTCGCAACGCTTTTCCGGCCTGCCGATCCGCGTCGCGCAGGCATCGCGCCTGGTCGGCTCCAAGGAACTGGCCGAGACCAAGAAGGGCGTCGCCGACGGCACGGTCGACATCGTCGTCGGCACGCACGCGCTGCTCGGTAGCTCGATCTCCTTCAAAAATCTCGGCCTGCTGATCATCGACGAGGAGCAGCATTTCGGCGTCAAGCACAAGGAGCGGCTGAAGGAGCTCAAGAACGACGTGCATGTGCTGACACTTTCGGCGACGCCGATTCCGCGCACGCTGCAGTTGGCGCTGACCGGTGTTCGCGAGCTGTCGCTGATCGCCACCCCTCCGGTCGACCGCATGGCGGTGCGCACTTTCATCTCGCCCTTCGATCCGCTGGTCATCCGCGAGACGCTGCTGCGCGAGCGCTACCGCGGCGGCCATTCCTTCTATGTCGTGCCGCGTATCAGCGATCTTGCCGAAATCCATGATTTCCTGAGAGAATCCGTGCCGGAACTGAAAGTAGCGGTCGCCCACGGCCAGATGCCGGCCGGTGAACTCGACGACATCATGAATGCCTTCTATGACGGCCAGTACGACGTGCTTCTGTCGACGACCATCGTCGAATCCGGCCTCGACATTCCGACCGCCAACACGCTCATCATCCACCGAGCCGATATGTTCGGTCTGGCCCAACTCTATCAGTTGCGCGGCCGCGTCGGCCGCTCGAAGGTGCGAGCCTATGCGCTGTTCACGCTGCCGGCTAACCGCAAGCTCACCGATACGGCCGAGCGCAGGCTCAAGGTGCTGCAGTCGCTCGATACGCTCGGCGCTGGTTTCCAACTTGCCAGCCACGACCTCGATATCCGCGGCGCAGGCAATCTCCTCGGCGAGGAACAATCCGGCCACATCAAGGAGGTCGGTTTCGAGCTCTACCAGCAGATGCTGGAGGAAGCGGTGGCCGAAGTGAAGGATTCCGGCGAAGTGCTGGATGGCGGCTGGTCGCCGCAGATCGCGGTGGGCACCGCGGTGATGATCCCGGAGAGCTATGTGCCGGACCTGCAGCTCAGGATGGCGCTCTACCGCCGCCTTGGCGACTTGGAGACCACCGAGGAGATCGACGGCTTCGGCGCCGAGCTGATCGACCGCTTCGGGCCGCTGCCGGAAGAAGTGACGCATCTGTTGAAGATCGTCTTCATCAAGGCGCTTTGCCGCAAGGCCAATGTCGAGAAGCTCGATGCCGGCCCCAAGGGCGTCGTCATCCACTTCCGCAAGCGCGAATTCCCCAATCCGGTCGGACTGGTCAAATTCATCGGCGAGCAGGGCTCGCTGGCCAAGATCAGGGCCGACCACAGCGTCGTCTTCATGCGTGACTGGCCGAATGCCGAGAAGCGGCTGGCCGGCTCGGCTGTTGTCATGACTCAATTGGCGCGGCTGGTCGACAAAGCTGCCTGACGGCTCCAGACCGGCATCCGAGCAGTTCAAGGCATTCGCCACTGCTGAAATTCCCGGCTAGAATAGAAAATCGGCTTCGTGTAAGGAGCCGCGACCTCTGATTGGGGTGGGAATGGCGAGCGAGACCGCTCGCCAGTTTGTTTTGACGCAATTCCGGACGGAAACCGTTCACAGTTTTCCTGGAATTGCTCTGAAGAGTTTTGGGTGCAGCGATGACAAAATGGTCGCCGAATTCGTGGAGAGCAAAGCCGATCAAGCAGGTTCCGGCCTATCCGGACCTTGCGGCGCTGGAGGCCACGGAAGCCCGGCTCACCACCTATCCGCCGCTGGTGTTTGCCGGTGAAGCGCGCAAGCTGAAGAAGCAACTGGCGGCGGTCGCCGCCGGCGAGGCCTTCCTGCTCCAGGGCGGCGACTGCGCCGAGAGCTTTGCCGAGCATGGCGCCGACAACATCCGCGACTTCTTTCGCGTCTTCCTGCAGATGTCGGTGGTGCTCACCTTCGCCGGCGCGCAGCCGGTGGTGAAGGTCGGCCGCGTCGCCGGCCAGTTCGCCAAGCCGCGCTCCTCCGACAGCGAGACCAAGGCCGGCGTGACGCTGCCGAGCTATCGCGGCGACATCATCAACGGCATCGAGTTCGACGCCGCGTCGCGCATCCCGGATCCCGCAAGGCAGGAGATGGCGTATCGCCAGTCGGCGGCGACCCTCAATCTCCTGCGCGCCTTCGCGCAAGGCGGCTATGCCAGCCTGGAGAACGTGCATCGCTGGATGCTGGGCTTCGTTGCCGACAGCCCGCAGGGCGAGAAATACGAATCGCTCGCCAACCGCATCACCGAGACGATGGATTTCATGCGCGCGGTGGGCATCACGTCGGAAACCAATTTCGCGCTGCGCGAGACCGATTTCTACACCAGCCACGAGGCGCTGCTGCTCGGCTACGAGGAGGCGCTGACCCGCGTCGATTCGACTTCCGGCGATTGGTACGCGACTTCGGGCCATATGATCTGGATCGGCGACCGCACCCGCCAGCCCGACCATGCGCATGTCGAATATTGCCGCGGCATCGAGAATCCGCTCGGCCTGAAATGCGGTCCGTCGCTGACGCCGGACGGCCTGCTGGAGCTTATCGACCTGCTCAACCCCGAGAATGAGCCCGGACGGCTGACGCTCATCGCGCGGTTCGGCTCCGACAAGGTCGCCGAGCATCTGCCGAAGCTGGTGCGGGCGGTGAAGAAGGAGGGCCGCAACGTGGTGTGGTCTTCCGACCCGATGCATGGCAACACGATCGAGGCGGCCGGCTACAAGACGCGGCCGTTCGACCGTATCCTGAAGGAAGTGCAGACCTTCTTCGAGGTACACCGCGCCGAAGGCACGCATCCGGGCGGCATCCATGTCGAGATGACCGGCAAGAACGTCACCGAGTGCACCGGCGGCGCCCGGGCCATCACGGCGGAAGACCTGCAGGACCGCTATCACACCCATTGCGATCCGCGCCTCAATGCCGACCAGGCGATCGAACTGGCCTTCCTGGTCTCGGATCTGCTCAAGAAAAGCCATACGATCCAGCACAAGCAAGCCGCCAACGCCTAAGCCGCTTGCCAGCGATCGAACCGGGGCGTCGGACAAAGTCCGAGGCCCTTTTCGTTTGGGCCGATCCTGCGAGGCGCCGGCCGCCGAAACCTTACGAAAATTTATAGTTACGCGACCATCGCAAGACCAAGATTGAGGTGGAGGTGTCGCCCGCGGTCGAAAACCGCGCACACGACACAGGTCCCCCATGCGCCACGAGCATGCCATCGTTCATCACCGCGCGATCGACTTCTGGTCGGCGCGGGCGGCGGTGCTTGTCGTCATCTGCCTGCAGCTTCTGGTCATCAACGACCTGTCCTTCGGTCCGCGCTGGCTCGCGCCCGCGATCGAGGCGGCGCTGCTCGTGCCTTTGTCGATCGCAACGGCCTGGACGCAAATGGCGACTCAGAAGGCCGTCGATCACGAGCATTGGTATGCGATCGGCCGGTTTCGCGTCTTCATCCGCCGTACCGCCTTGGTCATGACCGGCGTCATCAGCATCATGAATTGCGGCTCGCTGGTCTTTCTGGTCCAGAAGCTGCTGGCAGGCCATGCCGGCGCCGGCACGACGCTGCTTGTCGACGCGCTCAACATCTGGGTCACCAACGTCATCGTCTTCGCGCTGTGGTTCTGGAGCACCGACCGCGGCGGCCCGCCGACCTGCGGCCTGGTCAAGCGCGCGCATGCCGATTTCCTGTTCCCGCAGATGACGCTGTCCGATCGCGAGATCCGCGACTGGCTGCCCGGCTTTGTCGATTACGTGTTCCTGGCCTTCACCAATGCGACGGCGTTCTCGCCGACCGACACATTGCCGCTCACTCAGCGCGCCAAGCTCCTGATGATGGCCGAGGCAATGATCTCGCTGCTGACGATCGCGCTGGTCGCCGCGCGTGCGGTCAACATTCTGGCTTAACTAGCGCCCGCGCTCCCAGCGCATATTCGCCAGCCTCGGATCGACAAAGCTCGTCCTTGAGAATTCCAGCCGCCTGTCTGGAAATTCGCAGATTGCCTGGACCCCGAACGAGCCGATGCGGATGCGCCAGGTATGAGGCTCCAGCGGCTTGGCCTTGGCAAAACCGCTGCACGTCAAGAGCGCGATGTTGGCGCCCTTCGGATCGCGCGCCGAGCGGTAGCGGATGGCCTGCATCCCCGCCTCGCGCGCCACGTCGGCGATGGCCTGGCAGGCGGCATAGTCAGTCGGATCCGTCCACGCCTTCTCGTCGCAGTCGAGCGGCGGCCGCGTGAGGTCGACGGCCTTCTCGCATCTGATGGCCGCGGCAAAGGCGGTATATTCGGCCGCGTCGTTCGGCCATTGCGTTTGCGGCGATTCCGCAAAGAACAGCAAGCGGTAGAAGGCCATTTCCGCCACTGCCGTCAGCACCGTCTCGGCGGCGTAATAGACGCCCTTGGTCTTGCCGGCGCGGCGGAAGCGCGAGCCGTACGGATAAATCGAGCCGTAGCGGAAGGGCGTCGCCAGAAGATAGTGAAGATGGCGGCATTCCAGCGGGATCCGCGGCTTGCTTTCCTCGATGAGGTCTTCGAGCAGGCCCTGCTCGTCGAGCCTGTCGACGAGCTTCAGGGTCGAGACGCGATGCTGCGCCTCGACCATCCGCCAATATTTGCCTTCGAGCCTGACGGCCTCAGACGAGAGCGCGTCGGGAATCCAGGTAGGCAATGACATCGACAAGTCCGGCAATGGTCAGGATTTTTTCGAGCGGCGTGCCGTCGAGCGCCGTGTTCGGGTTCTTCAGCCATGCCCGGGCGACCGTCTCGTCGCCGCCGACGATGGCGTCGAGCGAGCGGAACAGCCGCACGAACAGCACCGCAAGCTCGAACGGCTTGGTGCCGCGCTCGAGCAGGAACTCCTGCTTGCGCATGCGCGAGACCGTCGCCTCAGAGACGCCGATGACCAGAGCAAGCGTTCGCGCCGTGATCTCGAGCAGGTCGGCCGCGCGCAGCGTGGCCTTGGTGATGACGGCATTTTCTGCCGCCGTCGCGGCAGCGACTGGACGTGGCATGAGCGCACCCTTTCATTTCCGTGGAAAATATAGTCCACAGAAATTCATTTGGAAAGCGTGTCCAATGTGCCCTCAGTCCTTCTTGTAGAGCAGCCAGCCCTTGCCGGCACGGCCGGCCATTGTGGAATGCCTGGTGACGCGGTTGCGGCCGCCGATCTTGGAGCGGTAGAGCGCGCGGTCGGCCTTGGTGTAGAGGTCTTCGGGGGTGTCGGCCTCGGAAGCCATGCAAATGCCCATCGAGACAGTCACCGTGCCATAGTTCATCCCGGTCTGGCTGCTTGTGAACGGCGTCTGTTCGATCAGCACGCGGATGCGCTCGGCGATTTCATAGGTGGTGTCCTCGCTGGCGCCTTCGACGATCAGCGCGAACTCCTCGCCGCCGGTGCGCGCCACGAACATGTCGGCGCGGATGCTGGACTGGAAGATGTCGGCGATGATCTGGATGATCCTGTCGCCAACCGGATGGCCGTAACGGTCGTTGATATCCTTGAAGCGATCGATGTCGGCAAGGATGAGCGCGTTGAAGAGGATACCGCGGTTGCTGTTGTAGATGCGCGTGATTTCCTTGTCGAAGGCGCGGCGATTCCAGATCTGCGTCAGCGGATCGGTATTGGCGAGCCGCTTGTATTCCTCCAACTTCGATTTGACGCTCTCGAGCTCGGCCGTCTTTTCGCTGAGCGTGCTCGCGATCTGGCGGTTGTGATCCAGCGTCGAGCTGGTGGCGGCAGACATCGCGCCGGCGATCTTTTGCAGCAGATCCTGGGAAAGCAGGCTGCGATTGCTCAGGCCGCTCGACGTCTCGTCGAGGATGCGGCCGTACTTTTCGATATGGCTTCGCTCGCTGCGCAGCAGCGCGGCGACGTCCTCAAGCTCCTTGGCGACCACCTCGCGGGCGTGTTCGACGATCGCAGGCCCGTGGTGCTGCGGGAAGAAGGTGCGTCCGATGCGATCGAGATCCTCTTGCGTCGGGCGGTTGCTCAACGAGACGACAGCGAGGCTGAGCTCGTGATTGCTGCCGCTCAGCGCTTCATAGAAGATTTCGTAGTTGCGCGGCAGGCCGAGCAGGCCGAGCTGGCGCATGGTCGCCACAACGGTGCTGGCGATGTCGCCATTTCTGTCGCTCGGGACGGCTGCCGGCTGCATAGTCTGTTCACTACCCCCTTCAGTGCGCGACCGGAGACCTGCCACCGCCGGGAGCCGCCAATGCGGGGATCGAATCAGAATTGCGATGCTAGGCCGCGTCCCCAACACGACCATCGCCTGCAGGAACCATAAATGCAGCTGCGCTAAAGTTTCCTTAATGGCCGCCGTTTCCAGACCGTTTTTGCTGCTTCAGGTTGCACTGCAGTGCAGGCGCAGCTTTTGAAACGCGCCGCTTCGGTGTCGCATTTGCCTGCGCCGGAAGAGCGCAAAACTGGAATCTTGTGTGGCGCGATCGAGGCGTATGGCGTTGAAGGAGGCCGGGGATGGGCGAAAATCACACGGGATCGTGCCTGTGCGGAGCGGTGCGCTTCACGACGAGAGGAGCGTTGCGCGGGGTGGTCTATTGCCACTGCTCGCAGTGCCGCAAGCAAACAGGCCATTTCGTTGCAGCGACTTCTTCGAGGGACGCCGACATCGACATCGAGGGGGCCGACGCGCTTGCTTGGTACGGCGCGTCCGACATAGCGAAACGCGGTTTTTGCCGCAGCTGCGGCTCGGTGCTGTTCTGGAAGCACAACGAGCTCGACACGATCTCCATCATGGCCGGCTCGTTCGACAAGCCGACCGGGCTTTCGGCCGAAAGCCACATCTTCGTCGGCGACAAGGGCGACTATTATGCAATCGACGACGGCCTGCCGCAGTTCGACAAGTCGACGCCGTCGATAAAGGTCGCGGACGAGTGACTTTTGGGCCGCCTGCCTTATTCCCTTGACCCGGCTGTTGCGATATCCCCTCACGGTGATTCGAAACGGGGCTGGGCATGCAGCGGCTGATCGACGCTTTCATCAACTCGGTGCGGGCTTTCCGCAAGCTGGCTGCTCACGAAAAGGCGTTCCAGCAGGAGTTGATGCTGCTTGCGCTCGCTCTGCCGGCCGGCTGGTTCATCTCGGTATCCTGGCGCGGCTACGCCTTGCTGATCGGCGCGGTTCTGCTGATGATTCTGGTCGAGGTGCTCAACACAGGCATCGAGGCTGCGTGCGACGCGATCTCCCGCGAGTTCCACATCGACATCCAGCTCGCCAAGGACTGCGGCTCGCTGGCGGTGCTGATTTCGATCGTGATCGCGGGGGGCGTCTGGGGCATTGCCATCATCGAGCGCATCATCGGCGCGCCGATCTGACCGGGAGGCATCGGTCCGACAGCTTAGGATTCGGCCTGATCCTCTTTTGCGTCCTTTGCGCGCTCCCTTCCGGCAAAATGGCGGGCAACCAGTCCGGCCAGGACGGCCACAGCGATGCCGACGGCGAGGGCTACGAGCACGCGCTCATGGCGGGCAAATGCCTGGCCGACCATGCGCTCCGCTCCCAGCCCGAAGACATAGCCGACCGTGCCGAAGAGGGCTGCCCAGACTGCCGACGAGATGGCGTTCAGGATGACGAAGCGCGGCACCGACACGGTCGACAGCCCGGCGGCGATGCCGCCGACAAGCCGCATTCCGTAGATGTAGCGGTTCGTCAGCACGAAGATGTTGGGATGGGTGTTGAGCAGCCGGTAGGCGCGGCGAAAACCCGGCCGCCTGCGCAGCCTGACGACATAGGGATGATCGGCAAAGCTGCGGCCGAGGGTGAAGAAAGCCGTGTCGCCGGCGAAGGCGCCGAGAAACGCGGCCAGGAAAGCCTGCCAGAGCACGAATATGTGCTGATGGGCGAAGAAGCCGCCGAGGATGGCAGCGCTTTCGCCCTCGGCGACGCAGCCAAGGAAGACCGCGATCAGCCCGTATTGCTCGATCAGACGATGGATGGCCTCGGTC
>NZ_RZST01000271.1:0-8501 GCF_003997575.1 Mesorhizobium sp. M1A.F.Ca.IN.022.07.1.1 | reverse complement strand
CGCTCAGCGCTTGCTGGCTGATCTGGCGCTGGTTGCTGAGTTCGCCGGACAGCGCGTCCGCCCGCTTGTTGGCCGCGTCGCCGGCGCCGGCACCCTGCTCCAGCAATTGCTGAAGGCGGCTCTTTTCCGCCTCCGCCGCCGACAGCGAGGCCTGCAGATTGGCGAGCGTATCTTCCTTGTCCTGGCTGTTCGAGCGCTCCAGCGCCAGCAACTGCGTCAGCTCGTTGATCTGCGAGTTGAGGCGGCTGAGCACCGTGTCCTTGCCGGAGATTTCGCGGCTGAGCAGGAATTGCGCCAGCACGAAGACCGTCAGCAGGAACATGATGGCGAGCAGAAGCGTCGACAGCGCGTCGACGAAGCCGGGCCAGTAGTCGATGCGGCGATCGGCGCGCCGCCTTGCCAGCGCCACGTCAGTGCACTCCGGTCTTCTTCAGGGCGTCAGCGATCTTTTCCAGCGTGTTGCGCATCGCCTTCTGTTCGTCCGACTGCGCCTCGACCCAGTCGCGCATGATCTGCTGTTCGGAGCGCATGTTCTTGACCAGTCCGGAAATGCCGTCCGCCAGGTTGGCCATGGCGGTGGCGACGCGCGGGTTGGAGCCGCCGCCATTTTCCTGCAGGCTGCGCAGCCGTTCCGACAGCAGGCGGATCTCCTCCGACGGCTCGGCGCGCGCCGATTCCGACACGACGATATCGGACGAGAGATCGGTGACCGAGGACAGCCAGTTCTCGAGTTCGGTGTAGAAGCGGGTCTGGGCGCGGCCGGCCTGCAGGTCGAGAAAGCCGAGCACCAGCGAGCCGGACAGGCCGAACAGCGAGGACGAGAAGGCCGTGCCCATGCCGGCGAGCGGCGCCGAGAGGCCCTGCTTGAGCGCGTCGAGCACGGCGGCGGCATCGCCGCTGCCGGGGTCGAGCGCCTCGATCGTCTCGCGGATGGAGGCGATGGTGTTGAGCAGGCCCCAGAAGGTGCCGAGCAGGCCAAGAAACACCAGCAGTCCGACGAGATAGCGCGAGGTGTCGCGGCTTTCATCGAGGCGCGTGGCGATGGAATCGAGCATGGTGCGCATCGAAGAGGTCGAGAAGGCGATCGTCGACGAGCGGCCGATCATCGCCTTCATCGGCGCCAGGAGCACCGGCTCGGTGGTCTCGGAGCCGGCGCGGAAGGAATTGACCCAGCGCACCTCTCTGAACAGCCGGCCGACCTGGGCGAAGGCGAGCAGGATGCCGACGGCGAGCACGCCGATGATCAGCCCGTTGAGGCCGGGATTGCTGGAGAAGGCGGAGGAGATCTGGCGGGTGAGGATGGCGGCGATGAAGGCGACGATGACCAGGAAGATCACCATCGTGAGCAGGAAGACCTGCGGGCTCGACAGCTTGTGCGGATCGTAGACCAGGACATCCGAGCGCCTGCCGAAGGATCTGAGAAAAGCCATCCGTGCCCCGTTTCCGATGCCACCCGCCGCAGAATTGTCGCGACTCTAAACGGAATTGTGACCAAATTGAATGGTGCTTGACAATATCGCCCCGCGCGGGTCGTTTCAAAAACGGCTAATGACCAGACAGTCGACCATGGCGGCCAGGTGCAGCCCGGCGCCGGTGACGACGAAGCCATGCCAGACGGCATTGTGGAAACGCAGGCCTTTCCAGGCAAAGAAGATGACGCCCAATGAATAGACGATGCCGCCCGCGAGCAGCAGCATGACGGAGGCAGGCGGCAGCGTCGCGACCAGCGGTCCGGCGAGCACGACGCCGCTCCAGCCGATGGCGAGGTAAAAGAGGATCGCCAGCCGGTCATAGCGCCCGGGCAGGAACATCTTGATGGCGACGCCCATTGCCGCCGCGCTCCACACGATAACGATCATCGGCACGGCAAGCGCGGACGTGTGCAGCTGGGTCAGGAAAGGCGTGTAGGTGGCGGCGATCAGCAAATAGATCGCGGCATGGTCGAAGCGGCGCAGGATCCACTTCGCCGGCCACGATATCGGCCACAAATTATAGGCCAGCGATATCGACAGCACGGTGAGCAGCGACACAACGTAGAAGACGGCGGCGACATACTCACCCGGGCCGGAATGGAAGGCGGCTAAAGCCAGGAAGGCCGAGCCGGCGGCGATCGCCAGCACGATGCCCACAGCATGGACGATGCCATCGGCGATCATCTCGGCGCGCGAATAGTGCCAACGGCCGACAAAGGGGATTTCGATCGATGTATTTGCGCGAGCGTCGTTCATGAATGATCCTGCAACCATAATCTGGGCAGTCGCGGATCAGTATTTCAAGCTTCGGTTGCGGTTTTGCGACGAGCTCGCCGCGCGTCCTTTCGACGCGCAAAGGGGGCTGCAGCCCTTTGATTTGCGCTTATCCGTTCCGAACCGGAGGCCTGCGAAATCGATTCCGATTTCGGGGTGATGCGATAGCGCGCTTCAGCGCGCAGCCAGCGGCTTCTTTACCGTCTTCAAGAGGGCGCGTTGGATAAGCTCGTTGCCGGCGACGATGGAGCCGGCCTCCAGCATGTCCTGCCCGCCATCCATATCCGAAACGAAGCCGCCCGCTTCACGGATGAGCAGGGCGCCGGCGGCGATGTCCCAGGCCGAAAGGTTGGCTTCCCAAAACCCGTCCATGCGGCCGGCCGCGACATAGGCGAGATCGAGCGAGGCGGAGCCAAGGCGGCGGACGCCCGAGACCTCGGCCATGACATTGCGCAACTCGATCAGGAAATTGCCGTGCTGGCCGCGCCCAAGATGCGGCACGCCGCAGCCGATCACGGCATCGGTGAGCTTGGCGCGTCCGGCGACGCGCAGCCGGCGGTCGTTCATGAAGGCGCCGCCGCCGCGCTCGGTGGTATAGAGCTCGTCCATGGCCGGATTGTAGACGACACCGGCGACGATCTGGCCCTGGCGCTCGAGCGCGATCGAGACCGCGAAGAGCGGGATGCCGTGGAGGAAGTTGGTCGTGCCGTCGAGCGGGTCGACGATCCAGCGATGCTGGCCGTCCTCGCCGTCGACGGCGCCGCGCTCCTCCATCAGGAAGGCGTAGCCCGGCCGCGCCTTCGACAGTTCGGCAAAGACGATCTCTTCGGCCTTGCGGTCGGCCTGGCTGACATAGTCGCCAGGCCCCTTCATCGAGACCTGCAGGTTCTGCACCTCGCCGAAATCGCGCGACAGCGACCGGCCGGCCTTCATCGCGGCCTGGACCATGACATTGAGGAGAGCGGAACGCGCCATTCTTCTTCTTCCTGTGTTGGCCGTTTTATTCTGCGCGACGCACGTAAGTGATCTCGTTGGTGTCGACGATGATGCGCTCGCCGGCCGAGATGAAGGGCGGCACCAGGACGCGGACACCGTTTTCCAGCACTGCAGGCTTGTAAGAGGACGCCGCCGTCTGGCCCTTCACCACGGGGTCGGCCTCGGTGATGGTCAGCGTCACCTGGTCGGGCAGCGAGATGCCGATCGGCCGCTCCTCATAGAGCTGGACCGTGACCATCATGCCGTCCTGCAGGAAGGCGGCGCGCTCGCCGACGAAATCCTTGTTCAGTTCGAGCTGCTCGTAGCTTTCGGTGTCCATGAAAACCAGCGCGTCGCCCTGCTCGTAAAGGAAGGAGAAATCCTTCATCTCCAGCCGGATCTGCTCGACGGTCTCGGCCGAGCGGAAGCGCTCGTTGAGCTTGGTGCCGTTGATCAGGTTCTTCAGCTCGACCTGGTTGTAGGCGCCGCCTTTGCCGGGCTTCACGGTGTTGGTCTTGACCGCGACCCAGAGGCCGCCGTCATGCTCGATGACATAGCCGGGACGGATTTCGCTGCCACTGATCTTGGCCATGTTGAACTGATCCGGAATGAGATTTTTGGCGCGGAGCGCGCTTTGGCGCCTCCAAGACCACAAATCGCATTGAGTGGCAAGGGAGGGCGTCGCGACCGCTCATGGAGATGGCCGCTGCCGTGAGCCGTCTTTTCAGGGCAGCCGGTTCGCCCTCTGCAGCGCCTGCTTGGTCTGACCGTCGTCGAGGCCCTGCAGGAAATCGTCCATCTGCGGGTCGATCAACCCGGCGCGCCGGGCGACGATATACCAGGCTCCGGCCAGGATCAGATCGGGGTCGGTACCGATGCCGCCCATATAGAGTTTGGCGAGGCGGTTCTGGGCGGCGACATTGCCGCCTTCGGCCGCGCGCCTCATCCAGGCAAAGCCCGATTTCAGGTCGCGATCGCCGCCGCGCCCCTCGATCATCCATGCGGCGAGGTCAAGTTGCGCGGTGTCGTAGTTCTGCCGGGCGGCCTGCGCCAGCAGGGTGCGTGCCTTGGCGTCGTCGCGCGGTTTGCCGCCGGCGCCGTTGGCGTAGATTTGCGCCATCGCATATTCGGCGTCGGCAAGGCCGGTACTGGCGGCGCGCTCATAATACACAGCCGCCTTGGCGATGCCGGCATCGCCCGGATCCTGCTGGACGAGCAATTGGGCGAAGTTGAACTGGGCCAGGCGGTTGCCCGCCTCGGCGGCGGCCTGCATCAGCGCATAGGCTTCCTTGGCGTCCTTCTTCACATAGCGTCCGTCGAGCAGCATCAGCGCATATTGGAACTGCGCCTCCGGCACGCCCTGCTCGGCGGCGAGCCCATACCATTTCGCGGCCTCTGCCGCGTTGAGTGGCACGCCCAGCCCACGCGACAGGATCTCGGCGACCAGTGTCTGCGCCGCGGGGTCGCCGTTCTTGGCCCGCACCATGGCAAGGTTGTAGGCGGTCTTATAGAGGCCGCGCTGGAAGGCGCCGTAGGCGGCGTCCGGGAGCTTGGCGCCGAAGCGATCGGGATTGATGGTATCGGCCGATGGCGGTTGAAGCGTTGCCGGCTGTGGCAGCGGTGTTTCGATCGGCTTATCGGCATAGGCCGCGCCAGTATTCGGGGCGGCAGCATTCGGGGCGCCGGTATTTGGGGCGCTTAAATTCGGAATGCTTGTATCTGGGGCGCCGGTAGCAGGGGCGCTTGTATCCGGCGCGCTCGTGTCGGGTGTGGTCGTGTCCGGTCTGGGCTGCGGCACCGGCGGGGTCTCGGCGGCGGCCACGGCGGCGGCCGCCTGGATCGTCAAGGCCGCGGCCAACGCCGCGAAGGAAAGCCGGGACCAGCGCACGTCAGTCCTCGAAGCGCGGCGCGATTTGGTCGAGCAGCGCGTTGGCCGCGGCGACCGCCGCGCGCGGATCGAGTCCGTCGGCGAAGACGGCGCTGGAGAGCGCCACGAACTCGGCGCCGGTGGCCGCTACCGTTTCCACCGACGCCAGCTCGGAGCCGGCCATCACGATGCAAGGAATCTGGATCATCTGCGCCCACCATTCACCGAGAGCGAGATTGCGGTGGTGCGGCTCGGGCTTGTTGTCATAGCCGAAGCGGCCGAAGAACATGTAGTCGGGCCGCTCCTCGCCGAGCTCCAGCGCCTCGTCGCGGGTCTTGGCGCCGCCCGCCCCGACCATCATCCTGTCGGCCAAGCGCTCGATCGTCTCGGCCAGTTCCTGGCGGTTTGCCTCGACATGGATGCCGTCGGCATGGACGCGGCCGGCGATGCGGCTGTCGCCGGCGACGATGACGGCGACGCCGGCGGCCTGCGCGATCGGCACGATCTTCTCGGCGAAGGCCTGGAAGGCGGCGTCATCCATGCCGTTTTCGGGCAGGATCAGCGAGGCGACGTCGCCGCCGTCGAAGGCGGTGCAGATGTGCTCGGGAGTCACAAGCGGCGGCGCGATCAGCACGATTCGGCAGCGATTGGGCGGGGTTGCTTCATTCATCGGTCTTCGATCCCGGTTTTCGCCTATGCCGGGCGAACATGGTGGCATTGCGGCATAGAGCAAAGCGTCCGGCTTGAACAGGAGGCGGGCGAAGATCGCCGCTGAAAAGCGTCGCGGCAGCAGCGGCTTGCGCAATCTTCAAGGACTGACAGACGGCCTGTTGAAGCTGCTGATGGACGCTAACGAAACGACCGCTAGGTTAGCAAGTGAAAGCACGGGAAGAGCATGGCGCAAAATATCTACGACAAGGCCGATTTCTTCGAAGGCTACAGCCGTCTGCATCGTTCGGTGGAAGGGTTGGACGGCGCGCCCGAGTGGCCGGTTCTGCGCGCCATGCTGCCGAAGGTGGGTGGTCTAAGCATCGTCGATCTCGGTTGCGGCTTCGGCTGGTTCTGCCGCTGGGCGCGGGCGCACGGAGCCAAGCAGGTTCTGGGCCTCGACCTGTCGGAAAGGATGCTCGCCCGAGCACGCGCCGCCGGCTCCGACGAAGCCATAGCCTATGAGCGCGTCGACCTCGACGAGCTGAGCCTGCCGAAGGCGCGCTTCGACCTCGCCTATAGCTCGCTTGCCCTGCATTATGTCAGCGATGCCGCGCGGCTGTTCGCGACGGTTTACCAGGCCCTGGTCCCTGGCGGGTTCTTCGTCTTCTCGACGGAGCATCCGATCTTCAAGGCTCCAAGCAATCCGGGCTGGTCCGTGGACGCCGCAGGAAGGAACGTCTGGCCCGTCGATCAGTATCTGGTGGAAGGGCCGCGCACGACCGACTGGTTCTCCGAGGGTGTGGTGAAGCACCACCGCACACTCGGCACCACGCTCAACAACCTGATCCAGGCCGGGTTCACCATCGGCCGCGTGGAGGAATTCTGTCCAACTGAAGGGCAGATCGCCGCCAGGCCTGAACTGGCCAAAGAGGTCGAGCGGCCGATGTTTCTTCTGGTTCAGGCGCGGCGATGAGAGGTCGCCGGCATCGCCGGCGCGGGTGCGTCAAAGATCCAGCTTGTAGCCGATGTGGCTCGCCTTGAAGCCGACCCGTTCGTAGAAGCGGTGCGCGTCGAGCCGGCTCTTGTTGGTCGTCAGTTGCACCACCCTGCAGCCGCGCTCGCGGCATCTTTCGATCGCCCATTCCAGCAGGCCATGCCCGAGCCCCTCTCCGCGCCGGCTCGCCGCGACGCGCACCGCCTCGATCTGGCCGCGCCAAAGCGCCCTGCAACGACAGGCCTGGGATAAAACTGATCTGCAAGGTGCCGATGACTTCGGCGCCGTCCGTCATCACCGCCAGGAAATGGTTCGGGTTGCCGTCTATGGTCGCGAAGGCGTCCTGATAGGCTTGCGCCAAAGGCACGCTTGCATTCTCGCGGGCGCGGCCAAGCGCGTCATCGGCAAGCATCGCGACGATCGCCGCAAGATCGGCTTTGTCCGCGCGGCGGATCAGGACTTCGCTCATCGTCAAACCTCATGCTGGGCGGGTGACCTTATGCATGGCCCGCCGCCAGCCGCAAACTCGGCAGGCTGGATTACGGACAGTTGATCGCGCCGACCGGCTGGCGGGGCGCTTCGGCTATCGCGGTCTTTCGCTTTCTGGTCTATTGCAAGTCTCCCGCCATCCTCCAGCCGTTTCTTGTCGCCGTATCTCCCATGTCAGGCCTGCTCAGCGATCCCTGGTTCTATGCCGCCGCCATTCCGGCGGTCATCCTCGTCGGCCTGTCGAAGGGCGGCTTCGGCGGCGCCGTAGGCTTCGTCGGCGTGCCGCTGATGGCGCTGGCCATCCCGCCGGTGCAGGCGGCGGCCATCCTGCTGCCGATCCTTTGCCTGATGGACATCGTTTCGGTGTGGACATGGTGGGGCGTCTATGATCGCAAGATGCTGGTCGACATGATGCCCGGCGCCGTCATCGGCATCGGCCTCGGCTGGCTGACGGCGGCCCTGGTGACGGAGGAAATGGTGCGGCTGATCGTCGGCGCGGTCGCGCTGGTCTTCGTCCTGCGCTGGATCTATCTGCAGTTTCGCCACGGCGCCGACCACGAGGTGGAGCCGAACCGCATCGCTGCGGCGTTCTGGGGCATCGTTGCGGGCTTCACCAGCTTCGTCGCCCATGTCGGCGGCCCGCCCTTCCAGGTCTACGCGCTGCCGATCCGGCTCGACCCGAAGGTGCTGTCAGGGACGGCGGCGATCTTCTTCGCCGCTACCAACGCGCTGAAGCTCATTCCCTATTTCGCGCTTGGCCAGTTCGACAGCGCCAATCTCACCGCATCGTTTGCGCTGATGCCGCTGGCGCCGCTTTCCACCATCGCCGGCGCCTGGCTGGTGCGCCGCATGCGGCCGGAGGTGTTTTATCCGTTCACATACGCGACGGTGGCGGTGGTGGCGCTCAAGCTGCTCTGGGATGGTATTGCAGGCCTGATGTGATGGGCAGGGCGGCGCACCGGCGCCGCCCGCTACAGAAGGATCAAGCGGCGCTCGGCACCAGCTGGCGGCCGCCGCCAAGCGCAAGCGCTGCGCCGGACGCGATCACCAGCACCATGCCGGCGAGGATGCCGATGTCGTGAAGCGTAGGCTTCAGCACCATGTCGGCGATGATCACCAGCATCACCGCGTAGTCGAAACGCGCCCAGCGCATCATGCGCTGGCCGATGGCGAGAACCGCCGGCGTCACGCCTTCCTTGGCGACCATGGCCCCCATCCGCTCGCCGGTCGGCTTGAAAACGAGCATGCCGATCGAGAAGGTCGTGGCGTAGCCGACAAG
>NZ_RZST01000270.1:0-8507 GCF_003997575.1 Mesorhizobium sp. M1A.F.Ca.IN.022.07.1.1 | reverse complement strand
TCAAGGAACTGACCGCGGGCGTCGGCGCGGACTCGGTGCTGGAATGCGTCGGTACGGCCGAATCCTTCGACCAGGCGCTGGCCTGCTCGCGCCCCGGCGGCACCATCGGCTATGTCGGCGTGCCGCATGGCGTGAGCTTCGACGGCCAGAAACTGTTCTTCGGCCAGAAGCGCATGCTGGGCGGCCCGGCGCCGGTGCGCCGCTTCCTGCCCGACCTGATGGAGCGCGTGCTCAAGGGCAGGATCAAGCCCGGCAAGGTTTTCGACCTCAAGCTGCCGCTGACCAAGGTCGCCGAAGGCTACCGCGCCATGGACGAGCGGCGCGCGATCAAGGTCATGCTCGAGGTCTAGGCGCCGGCGATGGTCGCGACGGGCACTGCAGCCGATGAAAGCCGGACGATGGCGAGATTGGTGCCGATCATGGCGGCGATCTTTGCCGGCTTCCTGCTCATCGGCCTGGCGCTGCCCGTCCTGCCGCTGCATCTGCATGACAGGCTCGGCTTCGGCCCGTTCGCCGTCGGGCTGGTGACGGGCAGCCAGTTCGTCGCCTCGCTGCTGTCGCGCATTGGTGCCGGAAACTATGCTGATCTGCGTGGCGGCAAGCGCGCCGTCGTGGTCGGCCTTGTCGCCGCCGCGCTGGCCGGGCTTATCTATCTCGGCTCGCTGGCCTTGCTCGCTCAGCCGACCGCGTCCGCGACGGTGCTCTTCGCCGGCAGGGCGGTGCTGGGCGCGGCCGAGAGCTTCATCATCACCGGCGGCGTCGCCTGGGGCCTGGCGCTTGCCGGCGGACAGAACTCCGGCAAGGTCATCGCCTGGATCGGCATGGCAATGTTCGCGGCGCTGGCGCTCGGCGCGCCGATCGGGTCCGCGCTCTATGAAGCCGGGGGCTTCGCCGCGATCGCTCTTGCCACAATGGTCCTGCCCCTTGCAACACTGCTCGCCACTCTACCGATGCGCGGCGTCAAGGCCGCCGGCAGCGCCGCGCGGCAGTCCTGGACGAGCGTCGCGCAAGCGGTCTGGCTTCCGGGCGTCGGAGCGGCCCTCAGCAGCCTCGGCTATGGCGCGATCCTGTCCTTCGCAGCACTGCTCTTTGCCGAGCGCGGCTGGCATCCGGTGTGGCTTCCCTTCACCGCCTATGCGGCATCGCTGATCGCGGCAAGGCTATGCTTCGGCCACCTGCCGGACAGGCTCGGCGGCGCCCGCGTCGCCGCCATCTTCGTGGTGGTCGAGGCGGCGGGCCTTCTATCGATCTGGCTGGCACCGGGGCCGCTCGTCGCGGGAATCGGAGCGGGCCTGACCGGGCTCGGCTACTCGCTGGTCTATCCGGGCCTCGGCGCCGAGGCGGTCGCCCATCTCCCCGCAAGCAGCCGCGGCCTTGCCATGGGGCTCTACACCGTCTTTCTCGACGTGGCGCTCGGCCTCGGCAGCCCGGCGCTCGGCCTGATCGCCGCGTCCGCCGGGCTGCGGTTCGTCTTCCTCGCCGCCGCCGCGGCGACACTTCCGGCTTTGGCCATCGCGCTCTTGCTTCGCCGCAGGTCAGCCCGGGCAAGGATGTAACGGAAAGCGCGCCGCCGCTAAGCCGTCTCTGCAGGTCGTCGGATCGGCTCTTCGGTCAGCCTCAGTGCCGGGGCACTTCGGCCCACAACCGGGCGGCAAAGCCGCGCTTGTCGAGCACCCAGGTCTCGCCGGTCACCACCGCCTTGCCGTTCAGACATTTGTAGGAATAGAGCGCGTCGTGACCGGTCGCGAAGGCTGGCACGACGTCGGCATTCGGGTTGGTCCTGCAGAATTCGTCCGCGCCGGGATTGTCGCGCGCGGCGTTCATTTTGGCGCAGGGCAGGTTTGCCCCGACGAAGCAGGCCAGCACCTTGCCGTTCATGCAGCGGTAGTTGGCCTGCGCCTGCAGTTCCGATTCCGCCGGCGCGCCCTTGGCGTCCGGAAAGAGCTTCCTGAACGCCTTGACCGTGCCGCCGTAGAGCTCGTGCGAGTAGGCGCGGATCGTATCGTCGTTCTTCACCTGGCGGCACAGTCGATGGAGATTTTGGCCCTTCGCCGCGCTGCCTGAAGCGAGGACCGGGAAGGCGGATGCCGCAAGCAGCACCGAAACGAAAACGCCGATGGTCGAAAGGCAAAATGCACGCATTTTGAACTCCTCGGGAAGGGCGCGCGGCCATTGCTGGCGTCGCGCATGGACGCCGGCAACCTCCCGCAGCTTGACCGTTGCGATGCCGGGAAGCAATGGGGTCGCTCGTGCCGCGATCGTGCGTCGCCAACCTCTGGAACCAAGGCCGTCCCCACGGGTTGAGTTCGGTCGGCCGAGGTCGCAAGGCGTTGCAAGCGGCACTTATGGAGGGCCCGGCTTTGAGCATTGTCGAGAGCATCAAGAAAGCAGCGGAGAAGCTGACTGGGATCGCAAGACCGGGCACGTCCAGGCTCGCGGATCTGGTCAGGCAGAGGAAAGCCAATGCCTTCCGCTTCAAGGACGACGGCCTCGTTCCGAACCATCCGTCCTGGCCGCTGATCGTTTACCGCGGCGCCGTGACGTTGCCGGACGATCTCGATCCGGCAGCCGTCTTCGAGGAGCTGTTCAAGGCGAATGGCTGGGGCGGCAGTTGGCGCAACGGCATCTACGATTATGTCCACTACCACTCGCGCATCCATGAGGTGCTGGGCATTGCGCGCGGCACGGCCAAGGTGCGCTTCGGCGGCGACAAGGGCCGCGCGCTCACGGTCAAGGCCGGCGACGTCGCGGTCCTGCCGGCCGGCACCGGTCACCAGCGGCTCTCGGCTTCCGACGATTTCCTCGTCGTCGGCGCCTATCCGCCCTCCGGCACCTATGACGAATGCACCAAGCCCGAGCAGCACGCGGAAGCGCTACGCATGATCCCGAAGGTGAGCCGGCCGCGCAAGGACCCGGTCTATGGCCGCGACGGACCATTGCTGAAGGCGTGGGGCGAACGCTGAATGCAAGCATCCTCGCCATCAAGCGTGGCCATCCCCACCTACGCCTTCAACAAGAAACATCGGCCGCCGATTCGAAGTCGCAGCGGCGCGCTTTCGCGTACGGATACTGCGTCTTCTTCGGCGCGTAGGTTGCCGGATCGAAATCCAGCTCCTTGGGCAACGGCTGGCTGGAGCATTGCAGGTGCACCTGGCGGGCAAGAAGCCGTCGCTGTTGCTGCTCATGCTCCTTCACCGCCGCCACCATCCCCATGCTGTACGGGCCGAGCAGCACGCCAAAACCCCAGCCGGGATGCTCCTTTTCGCGCACGTCGTAGTCCGAGGCCGCAATGCGGGCCTGCTGGCATTCCGGCGAGGCCCATTTCGGGTCCTGCTGCGACAGCTTCGCTCCGTAGTCGACCGGAGAGGTCACGCATCCAGCCAGCGCCGCGTTGAGCGCGAGGATCATTGCGATTCGCATCCGCAAGCCTTTCCTAATGTGCGGGCGAGAAAACACACGGAGGCTTCGGGCAAGCATCCGTCGACGGGAACCAAAATCGTTTTCGAGCTGCAACCGGCCTGCGGGACGCGCGTTGTCGAAGCAGCTTACCTCATGGAGCCCACACCAATGCCCGCCAAGCGTTTCTCTCAGCCCGTCGCAATCTTCGTCGGGCTCGGCTTTCCGCGCGAGATAAACACCGTCTTCGAGGCCTATCAGTTTCTCGACGAATGGACGGGCAGCCGCAGCCCGACCTACGCAACGACCATCGCGCTGTGCCGGGCGGCGGTCGCGGGTGAACAGGATGCCGAAGCCGCACGCGTCGCCTTCGAAGCGTTCGCGAGGTCGCGCGGCATTCTCGCTGCCGAAGCGATGGAACTGGCCGCGGCGCGTGCCGCGCAGGAATGGATGGCGGCGTGATCGATCGCTATCGATCTGTCAAAACTTCCGGCTGACATAAGGCGATCCGCCGAGGCCGAACCGCCACTGCGCCTCCACGCCCTTCGTGATGCCGATCCTGCGTCCGCTCAAAATAGCGGCCGCGTTGGTTTCCGAGGCGGAAAACTCGAAGGGCGGGGCGATGAGCGACAGGCCGTTATGCGAGCCGTCGACGCCCAGCGCCTGGCAGAGCTTGCCCGGGCCGGAGCATAGCAGCCTGTCATCGTCGGTTCCCCGCCTGTCGCGCATGGCGGCGATGCCGGATTGCGGCTGGATCGCGCGGATCAGCACGGCGCTGCCCGGCAGGCACACCGCATTCAGGCACCAATGCAAGCCGTAGGAGCGATAGACATAGGCCGTGCCGGGGGCGCCATACATCGGCGCGTTGCGCGGCGTGCGGCCGCGATAGCTGTGCGAGGCCGGATCGTCGGGGCGATAGGCCTCGGTCTCGACAATGATGCCGCCGACGCCAGCGAGGCCGAGCCGCGCGCCGATCAAGGCGCGCGCCACCGTGACGGCTTCGCGCGCGAAGAAATTGTGGTGCTGGGCGTGAGTGCTAGGCGGCATGGCGGTCAACGCTCGTCAGATAGGCCATAATCATCCTGCGGCACTGGCCCATCGCGCGTTCGCCGGCGACGCTGACCGGGTGCCGTTCGATGGCGCGGTGGACCACGTTCTCCAGGAGCGTCTCGATGAGCGCCGCCGCATCGCCCAGATCGAGTCGGGCGCGCTCTCGCGCCGGTGCCGCGCCAGCTGGTTTTTGATGATCCGGTCGCCGACCTCGCGGACCTTTTCCGCGCGATAGCGCCGCGCCAGCGAAGAACCCCAAGCGGGTTCCGCGCGGCTATTGCGTGCGCTGCCGTGCCGGGATTCAAATCCTCGGACCTGCCGAACGATCGACGGCCCTGCTCGCGACGGCAAACACAATCCGCGCCAAGGCGATCCCAATGAGCCCGGCCGCCGCTTTGACGAGCGCATCCTGGAGCCGGGCATGCCGGCCGGGATCGACCGCCTGCAGCAATTCCAATAGGCCGGCCGCGGCGCAGACAAACAGCATTGCGTGCATCAGACGGGCGCGGAATCCGAAGGCCAAGGCAAGGCCGAACAGGGCATAGGCCAGTGCGCGTTCCATGTTCGCCTCACCGAGATGCGGGCGCATTTGGACGGGTGAGAGGGTGGCAAACGTGATGGCCGCCAGCAGCACGAGCGCGGTAAGACGGGAAATCGAGGTCATTCCCCGCTCATACAAGCGGCAAGCCGGCATAACAATACAGGGCGCTACGCGGCACACGCAAACCGCCGGCGAAAGCTGTCCGGCCGGCCCTGCGCACCGTCTCAGTTCAGCGTTTCATGGAAAAGGTGAACTGCCCTGTCTCTCTGTTCCGACGCAATTCCGGCCGGAATGCGCCTCCTTTCCAGCCCGCTCACCCCAGCAGATTGCGCGCCGCGCGCATGAAGATCTTCGAACCGATCGGGATCAGGTCGTCCGGGAAATCGTAGTCGGGATTGTGCAGCGCCGGGTAGCGCTCGCCGGCTCCGAGGAAGAACATCGCCGACTTGGCGCTGTGGCCGAAGATGCCGAAATCCTCCGAGGCGCGCATCGGCAAGGCTTCCTCGCCGCGCGACACGCCTTCCTCGTCCAGCGCGCGCTCGAGATGCTCCACCGCGTCCGGCGCGTTGACGCTGGCCACGAAAATCTCGTGGTAGTTGTGGCGGACGGAAAGGCCGTGTTGGGCGGCGATTCTTGCCGCCAGCGCCTCCGCCGCTGCAACCAACTCCGCCATGCGCTCGTCGCGGCGGGTGCGCAGCGTCGCCCACACCTCGGCATAGCCGGGCGCGATGCCGAACACCGCTTCGCCCATCGAGCAATGGGTGACGGTGACCATGGCGAAATCGTCGACGGCGAAGGTGCCGCGCCCGAGCGTCGGCAGCTGCGGCATCAACTCACTGACCGCCAGCATCGGCGAGCTGCCGGTTTCGGGCATGGAGGAATGCGCGGTCTTGCCTTCGAGCACGATCCGCATGCCGCGCGAGGCGCAATTCACCACGCCGGGTTTGAGCCTCACTTCGCCGAACGGCACGCCCGGCAGATTGTGCAGCGAGAAGGCGAAGTCAGGCTGGATCTCGGAAAAGCGCGGATCGGCAACGACGCCGGCCGCGCCATTGCCGGTCTCTTCCGCCGGCTGGAACATCAGCACCACGCGGCCGCGCGCCGGCCTCTGGCGCCCGAACTGGCGGCCGAGCGCAGCCAGGATCGCTGTGTGCCCGTCATGGCCGCACATATGCGACTTGCCCGGCACCTGCGAGGCATGCGCGACGCCCGAAAGCTCATGGATCGGCAGCGCGTCGAGCTCGGAGCGAAACAGCACCGTCGGCCCGGCTTGCCCGCTGTCATAGACCGCCGCCACGCCATGGCCGCCGAGCCCGGTCAGCACCTTGTCCGGCCCGGTATCGGCGAGGAAGTCGACGACCTCCTTCGCCGTATTCTCCTCTTCGTTGGAGATTTCCGGCTGCCGATGCAGCTTGCGCCGCCATTCCGTCAGCTCGACCAGGTCTCGGTTGGTCAGGGTCACGTTCGTCTCCGCGTGGTTTGCAGCTCACACAAACACAATAGGGTTCTGCTCGCGCGGTGCCATGCCGATCAATTCAAATAGTCCATGGGTGAATTCGCTGACGCAGCTTGACACATCCAGCGACTATCCCAACGATTTCCGTTGCCAAAGCTCAAAGCGCTACTAGTCGCGGCGCGTTTGGTCGTGGGGCGTCGAAATGAGCGGTGCGGGCGAAAACCTCGATCTACAGGAAATCAACGCCATTCGTGCCTTGCTGGCGTCGAGGCCGCGGCCAGTGGGCTGGGATGAACGCCGGGCGCGGCTCGACGAGGTCGGCTCGTCCTGGCCGGTCGCGGGCGATATCCGATGCGCGGCGGTGGTCTTCGACGGCCTCGCCGCGGAGTGGTCCCTGGCGCCCGGGTCCGGCACGGACAAGGTGCTGCTCTTCTTCCATGGTGGCGGTTACTGCTCCGGCTCGATCAAAAGCCATCGTCGAATGGTGACAGAGGCCGGCCGGGCAATGAGAATGCGCACGCTTGCGGTCGGCTATCGGCGCGCCCCGGAACATCCCTTTCCCGCGCAGCACGAAGACGCGCTCGCGGCGTGGCGCTTCCTCGCCGAGCAAGGGATCGCGCCGGATCGCATCGTTGTCGGCGGAGACAGTGCCGGCGGCAATCTCAGCCTGTCACTGGTCGGCCGGTTGCGCGCGGCGGGCGAGCGGTTGCCGGGCTGCCTTTGGCTGGTCTCGCCCTGGACGGATCTTTCGATGTCCGGCACGACATTGTCAGCCAAGGACGCGATCGACCCCATCATCCACCGGGCCTATCTGGAGGAATTGGCGGGCGCCTATGTTCCGCATGATGTGGACCGGCGCGATCCGCTGATCTCGCCCTTGTTTGCCGATCTGACCGGATTTCCTCCAATGCTGATCCAGGTCGGTTCCGCCGAGACGCTGCTGTCGGACGCGACGCGGCTCGCCGAGGCCGCCGGCATGGCGGACGTCGAGGCACGCCTCGAAATCTGGCCGCATATGATCCATGCGTGGCCGGTCTGGAATGCGCAATTGAGCGCCGGGCGGCGCGCGCTTCTGAGCGCGGGCAGGTTTGCCCGCGAATTTGTGTAGCCACCGGCGGCCAGGCAGGATTGGCATGTTCCCGACCTGACCGCTTTGATGCCGCGCCTGGCAGCTCGATGTCCCGCCCACTCGCGCCCTGCATTTCGACCATTCAGGTAGAGCTTTGGTTCGCGTGTGAGTTCGCCGAGCCCGGCTCGTCGACGCGAAGTTGTCGGCCGCGAGCCGCTAAGCCTTGAAGCTGAACAACCGGAAAAGGTTCGAAGGACTCCTGTAGTGCTCACGCACCTCGCGGAAGCCGGCCCGCCGGCCAAGATTCCGCCAGGAAGACGCCGTCTCAGGGTAATCCATGCTATGCACGTGGGTGGCGAGCAGCAGCCATTCGAGGCTGCTGAGCGCTGAAAAATCTTTGCGCTGCCGTTCCCATCGTCTCATCCAGCCGGCCCGGCTCTCCCACATTTTGCATGTGTTCTCGTAGACCAGAAGCGTCCCGGATGGGCCGACAAGGCGCCGCAGCTGGTGCATGACCTCGAGTTTCTTGTCGAAGCGTAAATGGTGCAAGGACAGGCCGATCCAGGCGAAATCGACAGGCTCCTCCGACGCGGTCAGCCACTCTACGAAATCCCCGCGCCGCAGTTCGGCGGCGCATGACAGACCGGCGACATTGGCGGTTGCCTCATCGAGCGCTGTCCGCGACAGGTCGATGCCGACATAGCGACCGACGGGCAAGCCCTCCAAGGCAGCCGCACTGAACGAGGCGTCTCCGCATGCAAGGTCCAGGAAAGAGAAGCCAGGGCGTTGGTTTTGCAGCAACTGGCGAAGCACCGCATAAGCTTCACGGTGAAACAGGTAGTTGTTGTCCAGAACCTTGCGATAGATGCCCCACATTTCTTGGAACAGGGCAGAGGGGGGCACGGCAACTTCGATCTTGGTGGCGGCGGTCATGGGATCGCTCCTCTCGGTCAGGAGCAATCAAGGTGAAATGCGGGCCGCTAAATGTAGCGAAC